>NZ_JBHIQU010000002.1:0-272059 GCF_042196725.1 Bartonella sp. AC158YNML | reverse complement strand
ACGTGCAAGCGAATGGTTTTGATTGATTCAAGATAAACAGATTTGAAATGAGACAATCTTACGATATTCGGGATTCTTATTCAATATGAATAACGATTAACTATCATTAAAATCAATATATTATATGATATTACACAAAGTAACTTTGAGAATAGAGATAATTTTTTTGCCTTTTAAAGGGGGGTATAAGCTTACCTATAAGAAAGAAGAGAAAGGCTTTGGTGAAGAGCCATTGATGTCTCAATTTGTGCTGCATTTTATAAGGTTTAGGTTTGAAAGTTTATCTCTGAACAGTAGCAAAAAAGAGAAACGTTTTTTAAAGAATAAAAAGTTTTTACACGGTATGCATCAATATAAATGTGTATGGTTATTAATGGATTTTTATGCTGAAGTTTCTTATAGAAGAGAGCAGTATTATTTGGATAATATGCTCTCTTTGATTGGTAATCTTTTGTGTTAAAAGATATAGGTGAGGTGCGATGGATCATTTTTATGTTGTGGAGAAGGATTGATGAGTTTTTTTCGTTGTATTGGCCGTTCTGCCTTATTTATGTTGGATCCAGAGCAAGCACACGGTTTAGCGATTCTCGGGCTGAAAAGTGGATTAAATGGCTGTCAAAAGGTTATCGATAAACGTTTGTGTGTAACTGTTGCTGGGCTTGAGTTTGAAAATTTTATTGGTCTTGCTGCGGGGTTTGATAAAAATGCAGAGGTTGTGGATGGTGTTTTTCGTTTAGGATTTGGTTTTACAGAAATTGGGACAGTGACACCAAAGCCTCAGATTGGAAATTCTAAACCACGACTCTTTCGTTTAAAAGAAGATGAAGCAATTATTAATAGAATGGGTTTTAATAATGATGGACATCAAGTTGTTTACAACAGATTGCGCGCGTGTAAAAAAACTGGTGTTGTAGGCGTTAACATTGGAGCCAATAAGGATACGGTTAATAAGATTGGTGATTATACTGTTGGTATTGCTCATTTTTATGATGTTGCTGATTATTTTACGGTTAATATTTCTTCTCCTAATACACCAGGCTTACGTGATTTACAGGCCCGTGACAGTTTGCATCTTTTGTTGAGTGCAATTTCGCAAGTGCGAAATGAGCAAGAGAAAAAGCATGGATTCTCCATTCCCATTTTTTTAAAAATTGCTCCTGATTTATCAGAGAAAGAATTAGATGATGTTGCTGAAGAAATAAAGCTTTCTAATTTTAATGGGCTGATTGTTTCTAACACAACTCTTTCACGCCAGGGGCTTAGCAATAGTCACCTCAGCAATGAAGAGGGAGGGCTTTCTGGACGTCCACTTTTTGAACGTTCTACTATTGTGCTTGCAAAAATGCGTCAAAAGTTAGGGAAGGAGATTGCAATTATCGGTGTTGGCGGTGTAAAGGACGCACAAACTGCTTTGGAAAAAGTAAAAGCTGGTGCAGATTTGATTCAATTATACAGTGGGATGGTTTATGAAGGTCCAGATCTTGTCATAACTATTCTGCAAGAGATTTTGCAGATGATGCAACAAGATGGAGTTGATAACATAAAAAGCTATCGTGATCATAGTCTTGAGCATTGGGCAAAATTTCCTTTGTAAAAAACGCTTTTTTCTTCACAAAAAATTGCGAGATTTTTTTAAAGGGGCTTGCAAACTTTGTTGATTTTCCTTATGTCACATAAGCAAAGGATAAATGCTTACAAAATCGTGAACAGTTATGGTACATTTTCTTTTTATGCGGTTGTAGCTCAGTTGGTTAGAGCGCTGGTTTGTGGCACCAGAGGTCGTAGGTTCAAATCCCACCAACCGTACCAAAAAATTTTATTGGAAATACTGAAAATGGATGTGCAAGACGAACAAACGCTTGCTAAGAGTATTGTATCACCGACTGTAACTGCTTGGGGGTATAATGTTGTACAAAAAACGCATGGCATTCCAAAAAAAACAATAAGGCGCATTGCGCTTCTCCTCTTACCTTAATGCGTTTTCATTATGCATCTTTTACACAAGATTTGCGATGGAAAGATTTTACGGAACAAATCAATTGTTTTGTTTAAAAGATCCGAGCTTCATACACTTTTCAATATGGAAGGGTATTCACAATGTTTGTTGTGATGAAGCAATTGCTATCTCTTGGCATGCCACTGGCTGTTGGGTTTATCTCTCAGATGATGATTTCCTTCACAGAAGCAGCGCTTGTAGCGCATTTAGGCGTGCAAGCCTTGAGTGGTACAATGTTAGCTCTGAGTATATTTAGTTTTGTTATGTTGTTTGGGCTAGGTATTATTACCGCGGTTGCACCAAAACTTGCGGAAAGTTTTCGTAGACAAGATAGATATGCATTAAAGGCATGGTTTGATCAAGGAATAGGGCTTTCCCTTTTGATTGGAACGGTGAGTGCGATCATTTTACTCAACACGAGGAATATTTTGTGTTTTCTCGGCCAAGATGGGACAATTGCCAATATAGCGCAGGAATATAATAGTGGTGCTGCTATAGGAGTGGTGTTTTTTTATCTTTATGTGAATAGCCGGGGATTGCTGTCAGCAATTGGTAATCCACAGCCTTTAACCTGGGTTATGCTTGCAGCTATCATCGTGAATTTTTTTATCTCTTGGCCGCTTATTTTTGGTATAGGTTCTGCGAGCGGATTAGGTGTCTTTGGTGCTGGAGTTGCGAGCAGTTTGATCCGTATTTTAATTGTTATCGCTGCGGCAATAATTTTGTCCCGCAATTCTGCTTTTCATTCTTTTCGCTTTAATTATTTGAGACCAAAGTTAGAGATTTCACGAATAATAAAATTGCTGCGAGTAGGGCTACCCATTGGTATACGTATTCTTATTGCGGAAGGCTTTCCTTCGGTCATTGCATTTATGATTACGGCTTATGGGGTCGAATCTTTGGCTGCACATACGATAGGGATGCGTCTCGATATGCTTATTTCTGTGGTGGCTTTGGGAATTTCCAGCGCAGCTGCGACAATAGCAGCGTGGTATAGAGCAGATAGGAATAATATGGCTCTAAAACAGTTGCGTATAAGTGTCACAGTTTTTGCTGTAGCTTATGTCTTATTTTTATCAGTGGTTGTTTATCTCTCTTATGAATTTATCCTTACAACTATCTTTAATATTTCTTCAGAACGCGTTATTGTTTTCTCTTGGGAGTTGCTTCCGTTCATCTTATTGTCTTTTGCTTTTGGCACTTTAGGAGCTATGCTCAATGGCATACTTGTGGGTTTGCTTGATACGTTTTGGTCAATAATTGTTGTAGCAATAAGTTATTGGGGGTTAGGCCTATTGGGGGGAGCGCTAATGGCGCATTTTTTTGAATATGACTTTATTGGCTATTGGCTTGGCATGATTGGTGCAAGCTTAATCGTTTCTATCTTTAATTATATGCGCGTGGGTTATTTAATAAAATGCAATCCTATGTTTGGGGTAGAGTGAGTGTTATAAAAGCGCTTGTAAAGCACTAGCTGTGAAGGCATAGCTATTCACCGTCCATAGAGGCTGTTTTACTTCTATGGAGATAACAATATAGGTTACAAAACTTGCTTAATATTGAAAAGAAGTGCCTTTGATTGTAGCCTCAATATTCTTTATTGAATTTTAAAATAATATGGATTTATTAAAATCATTCAGCTTCAATTTAAGAGTAAGTTCGGTAGATTGGAAGAGTTTAATACCTTAAAAAATGACGAGAAAAAATGTGCTTATATTCATACGCCGTTGAGGAGGCATTTAAAAAAGTTGTTGTTTTTATAAGTTATTACAATACAATCAGCGGTGCTGAAGTGCATGCATTTGTTAAAACAATTGCAGTCGCTAACGGTGTTATTTTTGCAAATCCTGTTTATTACAGGTCTTATTCAGAGACATTGAAGAATGCTCTTGATAATTTAGATTATGATGCTTTTTGGATAAAGCTTTTGGTCTTCTCTCTCATGACAATACAACCAAAAATGCGCACTGCCCTGTGTATATTTGGTACTAGTTGTGCATATGCTTTATGGACAGGCACTGCAATATCAAGTTGCTTCAGCTAAAGATGGTTTTGCGTTTGAGAATGAAAACCGTACATGGAGACTTAGCAGCGTAAATGTACGGGCTCGCTGCGCACATCTTGTTGATGAAATATATATTTTTAAACAATAAGGGTGGAGGATATGATCAAAAATGATAGGAAATACCGTTATTTAGTCGTTGGTGGTGCAGGACTGTTGGCTTCCGTGTGCCGGTCATTAGGGCTAAATAACGTGATTATTGCAGCGCGTTTTCGTTCTCATCAATCCAAAATCGAGTTATTTCAGATAAGGGCTAAATGTGTATCTTGGAGATTATTATAAGCCATAGGCACAATTTTTAAAAGGGGTACCACTATGGACGTGCTTGAAATATTGCATATTATGGGGGCATTCGCCTGCACATGCATTTTCGTGTAGGTTGAGATTGAGCTTTTGGCCTTCTTACCGAAGCCGCTTGCGTATTGTTTATGTTTTTGGTTCTAATGCAGAGGATAAAATAATCTCTGGATGTGCGCATCACAATAAGATTGATTCCACATCTGTAAAATTAGGTCAGAAAAGGCGATCATATGGCCGGCGGTGGTCAATGAGAAAAGTCTTTATGATCATGTGATTTGTGAGAGCCGTATTGAGAAAGAGTTTGCGCAAAATCTCGATAACGACTCTGATGTAAGATTGTTTTTTAAACTGCAAAGAAGTTTTAAAATAGCTACTCCCATTGGCTCTTACACGCCTGATTGGACGTTTTTTTTAGAGCGGGATGGCGAACAAAAGCTTTACTTTGTGCTGGAAACAAAAGGAACGAATAGCGAGTTTGATTTGCGTCTTAAAGAAATGCTGAAGATTAAATGCGGCAAGGCGCATTTTACCGCCCTTGAGACTGGTGTGGTGTTTAACGAGGCACCGGTGATGAGTTGGCGCGATTCTAAGCGGGGGATGGTAGTAGAGAGAGTAGGGGGGCTGTGGTAGGAGTGGGCGGTACGAATGAGGCTGTCTTTAGTTGCGTACCGACAAGCTAATTTTGTGCTTTGCGAAATTCGCCAAGGCTTTTGGACGTACCGCGTTTATCGCGTAATAAAATCTTATGAATATCATGCAGAAGGCGCGCAGAAACGGGTGATTGCGTGTCTAGCTTCCCAATGCCGTAATTAAGTACAGCCACATAATGAGATAGCTCTTCAATATCATCAGTCGTACTGATACTTTTTTTTTATTTTCAAACAATAATAGGTCAGATGGTAACGATTATGTCCTTTTTATCTGAGAAAAGAGTAGCACCGCTTGCGTATATGTACGAGTAAAAGTCAATCAACATTGGTCTGAGGTAAAAACCGCCAATTATTTCTAATACACCTAAGGATTTCATAGCTTGCTCTAACGGTTTATATAAAACCGCCCTTTTAAAAGATGGATTGGGCGGCAAATTTATTGGGATATAGGCTTTATGAATCTCTCGAACTAAGCTTTCTACTATGCAGGTCCTAAGGCGTGATTGCATATATGGTCGTATCTGTTGCTGCGTTGTGTAGGCAGAGATCCTAAATTAGGAAAGGAGGGCTGCTCTTTTAATTACAAAGGAAGAATACGGCGCGTAAGTGAAGCAAAATGTATTTTGAGGAGCAGTAAAGGGGTGAGGCATTTGATGTCCAGCGGGTGATGGATTAACTGGAGTATACGTAGGCATTGCTAGGGCGGAGTTTTTAGTTAAGAATTGCACTTCGTACGCTATAAGCTCTCTGCATCCTTCATATAGGCGTTGGATCATCGCCCAATGCAACGTAAAGGGGCTGTTTTGTCTTTAGCGTTTGTTTGGCTGCTTCTATAGTGCCGCTGGCTCTATCAGCCATTATGGTGATAATTTTCTCGTCCAAAGAATAAATCAATCGATTGCGTAATAGGGTATGTGTGCCTTTTTTGACCGTGTCTTTTTTTAAAAGCAGCTGTTACCTCGTGGCAGGGTTGGGGGTGTTTATATGATCAGCTTGCCAAAGAAATGGAAGCGTTATCGCGATAGCCACCAATAGTAGTCCAGCGATAAAGGTGGCAGCAAACTGCAATGATATAAAAGAACCAAGGACGCCGACCAAAAAGCTTCCGACCGGCGTTCCAGCATAGCCTATCACCCGAAAAGCAGAATTAGCTCGCCCGAGAAGTTGCTTTGGTGTGAGGCGCTGCCTGAAGGCGGTAACACCAATAAACCATAAGCTTGCTCCAATGCCAGCGATAAAGGTGACGCCCCATACGACGACAGCACTTTTTGAAAAGGCTGGAATCAGCAGCAAGACAACCGTTCCTAAACCGTCAGTGAGAACAGCTAGGCGCACCGGTGCATAGCGTATACGCGGCGCAAATAGGGCACCTGCCATTGTTCCAAGTGCGTAGGCTGCAAACATCACGCCATATTGGCTGCTATGTAGGCCCAGATACCGACTGTCGGTAACGAAGAAGATGAATGAGGTTAGGAATGCTCCAAATACCACCGATAGAAAGAATGTGAGTAATGTAAGGGAGGTAAGATGCCGATTTGAAAAAATGAAACGAAAGCCGGCAATGATATAACGGAAAGTGATGTTTTCTTTATCAGGTGTTGGCGATGTCGGAACAGCATGGCGAGCGGTAAAAATCAATGCGATAAAAAGCACGATTAACAGGCCGAGAAATAGCAGTGTGCTATGCGCTAAAATGCTGCTTGTTATGACAGGGGCAAGAAAATAGGAGACCCCGAAATCTAAAAACAAGACAATAGAGTAGAAGGTCATCAATCGCTCTCCCTCCATGATAAGTGGTGGAATCGTCATTATATAAGCTTCGGCAGAAACGACGATGAATCCAGCAATGGTTGCATAGAAGAAAATTTGTTCGGCTGGAGTAATCTGTATCATGAGCAGTATGAACAGGACAATATGCAGTAGCATGAAGATGAAGAGAGCTGAGGTGGCAAGTTTTATTTTGTCGCAGCGATCAAGTAAAACGCCTGCAAGGATGCCGAAAATTGGCCACGCTAATGAGAAGAGACCTTGCGCCCAACTTACTCCGACTACGCCATATCCAGATTGTCTTGCTAATAGCGGGATGGCAGTGCGCAAAGCACCGCTGAGTAAGGCGAGCAGACTAACGGTTAGGCAAAAATAGCGTATGTTCTTGTTGGAAAAAAGCGTGAACATTCTGTTCTCCTTAAGATGCCACACAGGTTTCCACTGTTCCATCAAGTACGGCGGTTGTATTCAGCATGTTTGAGACATAGCCGTCCAAGATATTCCTGTCTTCCTGAGATAGAAGAAAATACATAAGGTTGGAATACCATTGCCAACCACGCTGAGTCAGCTGGAGATTGTTATCACTTTCTGCGATGAGACCTGCATCTATGAGCTGTTGTAGGTTATTGTATACGAAAGAGGGAAGTGCGGTCCAGTCAATTCTTTCTTTTTCGGCATGGCCGTTATAAGGTAGCCGCATACACAAAGCCTTGGAGGCTTGTTGCTCCGCTGATACCCAATTGTAGTATACTTTGGATTTGCCTTTAAGTTGTATGTCGGTAATGTATCCGCTTCGACTGGGATTGGCTCGTGTGACGAGTGAGCTGGGAATCGACAGTGCTGACGCCCCAAAGCCAACGACATAATCGTCATGATAACCATGCAAATATTTGTGATAGCGGAAATAATTAGCTGAACTCGTTTTAGCGAGCGTTAGACGAGTTTTGTTGGCAATTTTGATATAGGAATGCCCATTACACGGCGTATAGCCGCAGCTGCGCATAACGATGTCGCTAAATAAGCGAAGCATCTGTCGATGCTGTAGGCTGGATGGCTTTAGCCCTTTTTGTGCGTAAGACTTATGCAGTTGCGACGTGATAGCCAGATTGTTGATTGCATAGAGGTTGATGGTTTCAGGGTGAAGCTCGCTGGCTTGCTTCAATCGTATAATAGTTCTTCGGCTTGCTGGCTGTGCATGCCATATAGTAGGTCTAAACCGACATGTCCAATTATCTCTTGTGACCAAGCTACGGTATTGTTGATTTGTTCACGTGTTGAGGTGAGGTTAAACAATGATCGGAAACGCTCAATGAAACTCTGTATACCGAAGCTGATCCGGTTAACGCCGATCTCACGGGCAGCATAAAGTTTATCACGTGTGACGCTTTTCGGTTCGCTTTCCAGTGTAAGCTCAGTTAAGGAAGAGAGCTCAAATTCGGCATGCAATACTTTTCCGATGTGGCGGATATTATCTGCAGACAAAAGCGACGGTGTGCCGCCCCCTATATAGATGCTGCGGATGGACCCTTTAAGCGAGCGAATGAAATTTCCTTTGTTTCTGATCTCTGTGGTAAGCGCTGACATATAAGATTCGATTTGCTTAACGTGCTTGTAGGCCCCTTTCTGAAAGGGACAGAAGGAACAGATGGTTTCACAAAAGGGAATATGCAAATAAAGAGAAATGGTACGCGCTTGTGGAATCTGCTGACTCTGCGCTAGCTTATTAAAGTCTAGGTAATTGTAAAATTCATTTGAAATAGTGCGAAATAGCGGATATGTGAAGTTGTAAATCGGCTTGGGTTGATTGAATTTCACAAAAGGATGATCCACGAGTTGCATAGCTTATCTCCCCCAATTTCTTAACTCGCACTATATTATTGACGGGCGACTGGTTATCCAATCGCTCGAGTGTATTACCAAAGATTTTCACGGAACATAATGAATCCTCCTTTTGTAGAAGTTATATGTATTATACATATAACTTGTTATATGAACAGGATAGCTTGTTTAAGAGGCAATGGAAAGATAAAAAATGTCTATTTATAAAAGAACTTTCTCTTGCAGTCTTATGGTCTGATATTGTAATTGGTACCCTGTTTTACGTGGTCGGGCTATGAATGCCTAGAGCGAGAAAAAGCAGGGTATTTTAATGGACGTGCGGGACATCATTGTTATGTTGCTGGGTCTTGGAATTTGCGTCTGGTTATGAAATATCATTAGCGCAAAAAGATGGTTTTAAAGGTAGAGATTTTAATATCTCTGTAAAACTTCGAGAAGAGATAGAATTATCTATTAGAAAACATATAAATGTCCAGTGTGATAATATTATCGAATGACATGACATCATCGCTCTTGCTCGCCATTTTGACATATTACCTAAAATCTCATTGAGATTGTGTCATGTACTGGCAAACGGGGATAGATCGCGTTTTGGTATGACTGCGACGAAGTTACGTGCTGCATTGTCTTTGCTAGAATCCAATAGGATTAGGCTTAATAGGGTGCATTTGCATGGGGGCGTGTGCTCGGTCTGCACAGTATCACGAGATCATAAGTCAAAGTATGTGAAAGCAACTGATACAAAAAAGATTTTACGATGGTGGAAGATCGACGATGAAGGACGTTAGTTCAAAGAAAATTGATATTATTGTGTTTTCATATCCTGATTTTTGGGCTTTTGAGATATAAATAACACACCTCTTAGTGGGCTGGAGATTATCAAATGTTGAATCACGCATGGCGCAATTAGCAAAAAATCCTATCTATTGGATTTGGTATGCTCTACTGGATTCTTAGCTCTAAATATTGTGTGCGAAGTGTAATGTCAAGCGGTAGGAATTGATATAAGTGCAGAGTCGTACCATCCGCTCAGAACAAGGTTGATAGCTCTGTTATGCAGGCGATGGTTAAGTTTTATGTCGGAAATGTTGAGCGTATGACTTATCCTGAAAATACATTTACGCATATTATGGCGGGGTGAGTGTTTGTAAGCACTAGCTGTAAAGGCTACTCACCATCCTAGGGTGTTTACTTCTATGTGGATAACAATAGAGTTACAAAACTTGCTTCATATTAAAAAAGTTTCTTTTCTTTTAATTAAGCATTGCTACAACCAAAAGGAAATTAAATATCTCGTCTTTATTATTCTCGCCAATGTTTGCTTGTATATGATTATTTGAATCGGAATTAGGTTATGTTCCCTATGGTATTTCGCACTGTTTTATATAAGGAGAAGGTTCGACCGATGTATCGCGTGCAGTACCAATTTTCACTATGGTGATAGGATAGCTTGATGGTGATAGGATAGCTTGTTGAGCGTAAAATTCTTTTACCTTGATGAATCTTATAGTATTCTTCAAAAATATCAGTTGATAAATTTTTTTTGTGTCGTTTATGCATGGGCTGATACAATAAAAATAGGACTTAATTGTTTTTAAAGTTGGTATGTTATGGCTGTAAAAAATGTTAAACAAACGAAAAGTAAGAATTTTAAACCTGTCTCTCGTTTTCTCAAAAGTTTACGTGGTGTGAATAATTGGGAACAGGTTTCACAATGGCTTTCTTTTCGTAAGGTAGAGGATATTGAATGTATTACGCCTGATCAAGCAGGAGTTCCACGGGGTAAGATGATGCTTTCTAAAAAATTTACATCGGAAACATCATTGGCATTGCCTTCAGCAGTTTTTATGGCAACAATTTCAGGGGATTATCCTGAAGATGGTCATGGTTTTGAATATCCTAAAGCAGATGGTGATTTACGCCTTGAGCCTGATCTTTCTACGTTAAGCATTGTGCCATGGGAAGATGCTCCTACGGCACAGGTGATTTGTGATCTTGTGTATCAAAATGGTCAGGTTGTGGATTATACACCACGCAATGTTTTACGAACGGTGGTTCATTTTTACACAAAAATGGGTTTAAAACCAGTTGTTTCACCAGAAATTGAGTTTTATTTGGTACAAAAAAATCCCGATCCTGATTACCCTTTAGTTTCACCGGTTGGTCGTTCTGGGCGTTCAATTGGTGGAGGGCAAGGCTATTCAATTGCTGGTGTGAATGAATTTGATGATTTGATTGATGATATTTATCATTTTTCAGAGGCACAAGGATTGGAAATTGATACACTCATTCATGAAGAAGGAGCAGGTCAGTTTGAAATCAATTTACGTCATGGTGATCCTATTGAATTAGCGGATCAAGTTTTTATGTTTAAACGAACAATTCGTGAAGCAGCACTGAAACATAATATGTATGCGACATTTATGGCAAAACCCATTCAGGGGCAGCCAGGTTCTGCGATGCATATTCACCAATCGGTCGTTGATAAGAAAACGGGTATGAACATTTTTACACAGGAGAATGGTGAAGAAAGTGTCTGTTTTCGGCATTTTATTGGTGGATTGCAAAAACATATGCCAGGGGTTCTTGTGATGCTTGCGCCTTACGTGAATTCTTATCGACGTCTTGTACCTGATAATTCGGCTCCTGTTAATTTGCGGTGGGGATATGATAATCGGACGACAGCTTTTCGTGTTCCTCGTTCTGCTCCTCAAGCGCGGCGTGTCGAGAATAGGCTTCCTTCATCAGATGCGAATCCTTATTTAGCTCTTGCAGCTTCTTTAGCGTGTGGTCTCATTGGTTTACAGCAAAAAATTGAGCCAGATGAGCCAACGACAAATAATGTGAATGCTGATAATATTGAGTTACCGCGTGGACTCATTGAGGCAGTTAATTTGTTTGAACAAGATACAGCAATACATGCTATTTTAGGGGATGTGTTTGTCAGTACTTATGCTGCAATCAAACGACAAGAGTTTGAAACTTTTATGGAAGTAATTAGTCCGTGGGAGCGTGAATATCTCCTGCTGAATGTTTAAATTTTATGACAACGATTGATGATAATCCAATTTCTCCAGGAATTTCTTGGTATGAAGATACTTTAAAAGAGCGCCCCTCTTATCCATGTTTTGATGAATACAGACAGTGTGATGTGGTCATTATCGGAGGTGGATTTACGGGACTTTCAGCTGCTTATCATTTAGCCAAAGCTGGAGTGGATGTTGTTTTGTTTGAAGCATCACGTTTTGGTGATGGCGCTTCAGGGCGCAATGGTGGTCAATTAGGAACGGGGCAACGGCAGTGGGTAGAAACATTAGAGAAAAAATATGGTTTTGAGCGCAGTAAGGTTCTGTTTGATTTAGCAGAAGAAGCTAAAAAAGATATTTTATCGTTATGCGCGATGCCTGATTGTCAGTGTGATTTGATAGTAGGACAACTTTCTGTGACCCATAAAAGGCGTGATCTTCTCTCTTATCAACGGCATATTGAGGTGATGCAACGTTACGGTTATCAGGCTCTTACTTTTATGGATAGGGCTGAAACATCTAGGCGACTTGGATCGCTTTTTTATTGTGGTGGTATTTATGATGCGGATACCGGCCATATAAATCCCTTAAAATTGGTTGTTGGATTGGCAAAAAAAGCCCAAGATGCTGGTGCTAAGCTTTATGAGAAATCACAAGTAACGACCATAAGGCGCAAGCAAGCCCATTGGAAAGTGATAACAGAAAAAGGCAGTGTAACAGCAGAACATGTTTTACTTGCAACAAATGGGTATAAACTTGGTCTGGAGCGTTTTATTGAAAAAAATATTGTTTCTATTCGCTCTTATATTGGAGCAACGGATCCATTACCAAAGCATAGTTCAATTCTTATAGGGGGGGAATCGGTTGATGATTCCCGTTTTATGGTTCGCTATTTTCGCAAAAGCATTGATAATCGTCTCTTATTTGGTGGTGTAGAAAGTTATGATAATAAGCATCCTCTAAATTTAGATGAACGTATAAAACGGCAAATTGTTGAAATTTATCCTCAATTACATTCTATCAATTTAAGCCATCGGTGGGGAGCAACGGTAGCGATTACAGTTGAGCGCATGCCCTATGTTCGCCAACTTTTCTCAAGGATAACTTATTGTGGTGGTTATTCAGGGCATGGCGTTATGTTGGCTCCTTTCGTGGGAAAATTATATGCAGAATGGTTAACTGGAAAATATGAACGTTTTTCCTATTTCCAAGACTTAAAGATTTCATCTTTTCCGGGGGGACGCGTTTTGCGTTATCCGCTTATATTTTTAGCAATGCATTGGTTTTCTTTAATGGATCGCCTTTAATGGAAACATTGCTTGAAATGAAGAAAATTAATGGCTTATTTAGTATCTGTCTGCTTTAATGATGAAAGCTTTTATAAGTGATATGGGATTTCATAATCGAATGGAAAATAAACAAGTTCATGGTGCGTAAAATTATTCCAGTTTCTTCCTTTGATTGTATTGTTTTTGGTGGCAATGGTGATCTGGCGTCGCGCAAGCTTTTGCCGGCTTTGTATCATTGTCAGTGTGCTGGGCAATTCAATGAGCCAACACGTATTATTGGGGTTTCGCGCACTTCCCTAAGTCGTGAAGAATATCAAAATTTTGTCCGCATTTCTTTAGAAAAACATATCCATCCAAAAGATCTAAATTCAACAGAACTCAATCGTTTTCTTGCACGTTTAAGCTATGTTTCTGTTGATGTTTCCTCGAACCGAGGATGGGAGGATTTAGCCCTCCTTCTGTCACAAGATTCAGCGGATATTCGAGCTTTTTATTTGGCTGTTGGTTCGTCACTTTTTACTGATATTGCGATGAAGTTGGGAAAAAATAATTTGGTGACAGCACAAACACGGATTATCATTGAAAAACCAATTGGTTGCGATGTAAAAACAGCTATTTCACTTAATAATGTATTTGCAAGCGCCTTTAATGAAGAGCAGATCTTTCGCATTGATCATTATCTTGGGAAGGAAACTGTTCAAAATTTAATGGCATTGCGGTTTGTTAATACACTTTATGAACCGCTATGGAACTCCAATTATATTGATCATGTTCAAATAACCGTTGCTGAATCTTTAGGGTTAGAGGGGCGTACAGAATACTATGAAAGCACTGGTGCTCTACGCGATATGGTTCAAAACCATATGCTACAGTTACTTTGTTTGGTTGCGATGGAAATACCATTTATCAACAGTGCTAATGCTGTGCGCGATGAAAAACTTAAAGTTTTACATTCTTTGACACCGCTTGATGTCCATAATGTAGGGCAGCATACTGTACGTGGGCAGTATCTTTCTGGTCTATCAAATGGTATATCTGTAGAGTCTTATTTTGATGATCTGGGAAGAGCGAGTGAGAGCGAAACATTTGTTGCGCTTAAGGTTAAGATTGATAACTGGCGCTGGGCCAATACGCCTTTTTATTTACGAACAGGTAAGCGTATGTTCACGCGAATGTCTGAAATTGTTGTCGTTTTTAAACCTATTCCTCATAATATTTTTAATGTGGATTTAGATGAAATTTTTTCTAATCGGCTTGTAATTCGTCTCCAACCTGATGAAGGTGTAAAACAATGGTTGATGATTAAGGATCCAAGTTATGGCGGTATGCGGTTTCGTCACATTCCATTAGACATGAGTTTTGCTTCCACATTTTCTGAACGTAATCCTGATGCTTATGAACGTTTATTAATGGATGTTATTCGTGGAGATCAAACACTGTTTATGCGTCGTGATGAAGTTGAGGCTGCTTGGCGTTGGATTGATCCAATCATTGAGGGATGGGAAACAATAAAACAGCCTGTTCACAGTTATAACGCTGGTTCGTGGGGGCCATCTGCTTCGATGAGCCTCATAGAACGTGATGGACGTATATGGAACAATTTAGTTTAGAGCAATAAGTATGTATAGAATGAATATTGATCGTTTAGACTTTGAAACCCCTCAGACTTTAGCTTTGGCATTAGCAGATCGAGTAGCCGCAGAGCTTAGTATATCTGTTCTTGAGCGTAATAGAGCAGTTTTAGCGGTGTCTGGTGGTAAAACACCAGAATTGTTTTTTCATTATTTGTCAAAAGCGGATATTGATTGGCAAAAGATCATTATCACTTTGGTCGATGAACGTTTTGTTCCTACACACGATGAACGTTCAAATGAACATATGGTACGGTGTCATTTGTTACAAAATTTTGCAGAAAAAGCACGTTTTGTAGGGCTTTATCATAAAGCAATTACTGCTGAACTTGCTGCTTTTTCAGCGGCGAGTCGTGTTAATACTTTGCCTAAACCCTTTGATGTTGTTGTTTTAGGAATGGGGGAAGATGGACATACGGCTTCTTTTTTTCCTGATGCTGATCGTTTAAAGCAAGCGCTTGATTTACGAACACAAGCACTTGTTTTACCCCTTCATGCTAAGAGTGCTGTTGAGCCAAGACTCTCACTAACTTTGCCAGTTATTATGCAATCTCGTTGCATTATTCTCCATTTCGAGGGTCTTCAGAAACGCGATTGTTTTGAGGAAGCTTGTCAAGATGGGGCTGAAACAGAAATGCCTATTCGGGCAATTTTGCGTAATTCCCCTCATCTCGTTCAGGTTTATTGGTCGCCTGCAGAAAATGAAATAAGTGAATCAAAATATGCGACACAAGGTGAATAAAACGTAATCTCTCTCAATGAATGAGGGGAAGAAACAATGAAAGGGGGAGAGAAATATGGCACTTTCCAAGACAATTGCCACAGTTACACGAAGGATTTATGAACGTTCTCGATCAACACGAGAAATTTACTTAGATCGTATTGCAAAAGCACAAGTTCATCGCCCCAAACGGAGTTTTTTAGGATGTGCCAATCAGGCTCATAGCTTTGCTGCTTGTGGTGCAATAGATAAAGAGCGCTTGAAGGGAAATATCGTTGGGAATATTGGCATTATCACGGCATATAATGATATACTTTCAGCACATCAACCTTTTGAAAAATTTCCTCACTTAATTAAAGAGTCGGCCCGTACGGTTGGTGGTGTTGCACAAGTTGCAGGGGGTGTTCCCGCGATGTGCGATGGTGTTACGCAGGGAAATGCGGGGATGGAGCTTTCCCTTTTTTCGCGTGAAGTAATTGCAATGGCAACAGCTATAAGCTTATCACACGATGTCTTTGATGCAGCATTGTATCTTGGGGTGTGTGATAAAATTGTGCCAGGTTTATTGATTGGTGCCCTAACATTTGGTCACTTACCAGGAATTTTTATAGCTGCTGGTCCTATGACAAGTGGTCAAGGTAATGATGAAAAAGCGAAGATACGTCAACTTTACGCCGAAAATAAAATAGATCGTCAAACACTTCTAGCATCAGAAGCACGTTCTTATCATGGACCAGGAACATGTACATTTTATGGAACAGCTAACTCTAATCAGATGATACTGGAGATGATGGGGCTTCATATGCCGGGAGCTTCTTTTATTAATGCGAATACACCGTTGCGTGATGCTTTAACAAAAGAAGCCACGGAACGTGTACTTGAAATGACAGATCTTGGTGATCATTATAGTCCACTTGGTATGATCATTGATGAGCGTTCTTTTGTGAATGCCATTGTAGGGTTAAATGCAACAGGGGGATCTACCAATCATACGATTCATTTGATTGCTATAGCTGCGGCTTGCGGTATTCAGTTGACATGGCATGATATTGCAGAAATTTCATCCGTTGTGCCTCTTTTAGCGCGAATTTATCCGAATGGTTTGGCTGATATCAATCATTTTTATGCAGCAGGGGGGATAGGATTTATTATCCGCGAGCTTATCGAGGCAGGTTTAGTGCATGAAGATGTTTCTACGGTTTGTGGTCAAGATCTCAATGCTTATGCAATTGAAGTGAAGCTTTCTGCTGATGGACGTGTGTTACGTGAAGCGGCTCTCAAGGAAAGTGGTGATCATAAGGTGTTAGCAGGATGGAGAAAACCATTCCAGCCTGAAGGGGGTATTCGCGTTTTATCGGGAGATTTGGGAACAGCTATTATAAAAGTTTCCTCTGTTAAACCAGAGTATTGGCAGATTAAAGCACCAGTCTTTGTTTTTAATGATCAAGAAGAACTACAAAAATCTTTTAAATCTGGAGCGTTGCATGATAAAGATTTTATCGCTGTTATTCGCTATCAAGGACCAAAAGCCAATGGTATGCCAGAGCTTCATAAGTTAACGACCATTTTAGGCGTTTTACAAGATCGTGGTCAAAAGGTAGCATTGATAACGGATGGGCGTATGTCAGGAGCGTCAGGAAAAATTCCTGCTGCTATCCATGTGACACCAGAAGCAGTGGATAATGGCCCCATTGCACGTTTGCAGGATGGTGACATTGTTTTCCTTGATGTTCATGGGGGTAAATTAACTCTTTTGGAAGATTTAGCAAAATTTAACGCGCGAACAACCACGCCTCCTGATCTTTCAAAAAATGAACATGGTGTTGGACGCGAACTTTTTCATGTGTTTCGTCAATCCGTTAATCGTGCAGATCAAGGGGCATCTGTTTTTATGACATGACGAATGTAAAAATGGTAAATCATGTGCAATGAAACCATGCAAAATGAATTGTTACAATTCTTAGAATTTTGGTATAGGAAGATTGTGTGATCGCGCAGCGGCTTTGAGTGTATTAACCATAAGCATGGCAATTGTCATTGGTCCAACGCCTCCTGGAACAGGGGTGATCGCAGCAGCTTTTTCTTTTACATTTTCAAAATCGACATCACCAACAAGACGTGTTTTCCCTATACCTTTTTCTGGTGCAGCAACGCGATTAATACCGACATCAATAACAATTGCACCATTTTTCACCCAGTCTTTTTTAATCATTTGTGGGCGGCCTACAGCAGCTACGAGAATATCAGCGCTTCGACACACATCATCAAGGTCACGGGTACGACTATGGGCAATTGTCACAGTGGCATTGGCTGCTGTTAAAAGGGCAGCCATAGGTTTTCCAACAATATTAGAGCGTCCAACAACGACAGCATCAAGTCCAGATAAATCTTGCCCACATTGTTGTTCAATCATCATCATGGCACCAGCTGGTGTGCAGGGAATAATAGCATCTTCAAGTGCATTTGCCGCGAGTTTTCCTACATTAATATAATGAAAACCATCAACATCTTTTTGAAAAGCAATGGCTTGTGTTACGCGGTTTGTATTCATATGAGCAGGGAGAGGCAGCTGTACCAAAATACCATGAATTTTTGGATCAGAGTTTAATGTTGCAATAAGTTGAAGTAGTTCTTTTTCTTGGGTTTCTTTGGAAACGACATGTTTGATTGAAAGAAACCCACATTCTTCGGCTTTTTTATTTTTTGAGGCGACATATACTTGACTTGCGGGATCATCTCCAACAATAATAACGGCGATACTAGGTTGTATATTATAGTGACGGCGGAGCTTTGTTGTTTCGGCCTTAACTTTTACGATAATCTCTTCAGCAAGTTTTTTCCCGTCGATAATATTATTCATTCAGAGATCCTTTCGGTAAGGCTGTTTGTTTTTTTGTAAAGCATTTTCTAATGATACGATAGAGTTTTATAGCAATAACGGTAAGAATGGTTTGATAAGGTTGTGGATTTATAGTTTTAGAAGACTTTTAAATAATTGCTTTATAAAGAAGCAGCAACATTGCTGTTTGAATAAACTTTGGATAAAGAATAAAAATAATGAAGATATAAGGCGAATTATAAGGATATAAAAAATCTTTTAACGATCATTTAATTTTGTATTTAATCTGTTATAGGGGGATAACTGCAGAGGGATGTTGTGCACATCAGAATAATAAAATTTTTGAGCGGAATTTTTATTACAATTATCTTTTTATTTGGAGTGGGGATTCTCGTTTTACCTTATCTTGTCTCTACAGATGCGATTCGTATTCATTTAGCACAGGATTTGAGTGCATGGACGGGTTATAATGTACAACTGCGTGATCCACCGCGGTTACATCTTTTCCCTTATCCTAAAGCATTTCTTTCCGGCGTTACTTTAACATCAAAAATGGATGATGTTACGCCATTATTGGAAGCTGAATCAATAGAAGTTGATCTTTCTTTAATAGATCTTCTTTGGGGGCATGTTTCTTTTTCCGAGACGCGGATTGTGCGTCCTCAATTTGTTATGGAAAAGCCCGTTGAAACAATGGCAGATTTTTTTGATAGATTTTCTCGCTCACAAGGTGCATTAGGATTGGCAATACGCAATGCGCGTGAAATATTAAAAAATAATCCTGAACATCCAGAGCTAGAGCATCTTTTGAAACAACCTTTTGGGAGGATTGTTATTGAAAATGGTGTTCTTGTGTATCACGATAGTTTTTCGGGAGTAGCAGAAAAAATAACAGGATTAAATGCGACTTTAGATTGGGCTGAATCGACTGAGGAAGTACGCTTGCGTGCAGATGCTCGTTGGCGCGGAGAATTTACAAAGTTATCAATTGATGCTTCTCAAGCATTGCTGCTTCTTGCAGGAGGGAAAAGCCAGATTAAGGCAAGTCTCAATTCTGTGCGTGGGGGAATAACGTTTACAGGACAGGCTCGGTTATCTGAATATTATATTTTTGATGGAAAGGTATCGATGCGTTCTCCGGGATGGAATCAGACATTGTCTTGGATTGGTGGGAATCAGTTTTGGGGACATAAATTAAAAATACCCATTGTATGGGAATCTCATTTTTTAGCGCAACCAATGCATATCCAAATGAATAATGTTACCTTTACGATGGGGCAAACTAGTGCGCGTGGGGCTTTAGAACTTGATTTCCAAGATTCTGTACCAAATATTATGGGCTCTTTAGCATTTGATAACTTAGATTCTAGCACTTTGGGCTCAATGTTTTTTTCAAGCAAAAAGAAAAATTCATTTTTTGATATGACAAATTTTGATTGTATTGGGGTGGATGTACGACTTTCTGCACCACAAACTAAAATAGGGAATATTTCACTCACAAATTTAGCTGCTGCAATACAAATAAAAAATGGGCATGGTATTTTTGATCTTGGGCATGCGAATATTTGGGGTGGATCCATTCAAAGTAATATTGAAGTTACGCCAGTTGGACAGAAAGTGCGTATTGGAGGAAATATTTCAGGTGCTTCTATTGATATGCAGGAAGCTCTAGAAGCTTTAGGATTTATTCCATTTATACAAAGCAAAACGAATTTTACTGCAACGATACAGACACTGGCTGATTCTTGGATGGAAGTTTTTACAAAAATGCAGAGTGAATTAACATTAAAGATGTCTTCTGGTCGGCTATTAGGGTATGATTTGAATGAATTACAAACAAGACTTTCAAACAAACAACAATTTCTTTTAATAAATGATGATTCTCTTTCCACAACTTTTGATCACTGGAATATCCAGACAAGCTTTTCAGAAGGTGTGATGAAAGTGACAGAGTCATTGATGCATACAGCAGACTTGAGTTTATCCATTCAGGGAGCTATTGCAACTGCTATTTCTCAAGGGAAGCAGAATGAATTGATACTACAGGCACAATTACGAAAAAATTATAGATCAGACACTTTATGTAAAGATGTTCAATGCCTTGCTAACAGCCTTGCATGGCCTTTTACATTTTCTCTGAGCTCTAAAGGACAAGATCATGGTAATTTTTTAATTACAAAAGCCACTGATACAGATTGAGTATTGTTTTTCGTCTATACAACATTTTATTTTATAATTATAACTCATCCGTTTACAATTTAAAGTTGTTTTTAAACTTAAATAAGAAATTCCACTATCGTAAGATTCTCTCATTTTAAATCTATTCGTGATAAAGTCATAAAAATCGTCCTCTACGTTATAAGCGTGGTTGGTATGTCGATAAATGAGTGAAGAGAGGAAGAACAACGCTTCTTATAAAATCTTTTAAATACAAGAGATTCATAATATTGATGCAAGTCTTAGAAGGTTGCTAGCAATATTTTGTTACACTAAATTTTTAAGGGATGTCGGTCAGTGCTTATTGAATCTCAGAAGAAATACCATAGCCATCTTTGGTAACTGTATGCTTCCCGTCGGCTCCAACAGAACCAATTCCCACTGTAATCAAAATAAAGGCTAAGAGGGTTGTAATCGTAATAATTGTAGCTTTTTTAGCAGACATATCTTTTTCCTCCACGGATGCATCAATGACCCAATTCAAAGATGAACGGTGTATTATCTAAACTTTTATGAAAGCAGAATCACTTAAAGACCGATAGGTTCCTATTATCATCTCATAAAGCTAAAAAAACTCTATAAATTTTTCATATATTATAGTTCTATAGATATATTTTTTTCTTTTTGTTATATATTTTTCTTCATTTTCTCGATGATGATAGTGAGCTTTGGCAAGATTTTTATGCGCATAAATTATAAACTTAAAAGATTATTTATTAGACAGACATTGGCTTTGAATGAAGAAATAAAGATAGAGGGGGCGCAAGCTTTTTATCTTGTGCATGTTTTGCGGATGAAAGAAGGAGCAGAAATTTTACTTTTTAATGGACAGGATGGTGAATGGCTTGCTAAACTTATCATTGTAAAAAAAAAATTTGTTGTGGTTCAGCTTATCCATCAAGAAAGATTACAAACGAGGCATTCTAATCTTATTTATTGCTTTGCTCCACTTAAAAACGCGCGGTTGGATTATATGGTGCAGAAAGCTGTTGAAATGGGGGTATCGATTTTGCAGCCTGTTATAACGCATCGTACGCAGGTTACGCGTATCAATATGGCGCGTATGGAAGCCAATGTTATTGAAGCTTCTGAACAGTGTGGCATTTTATCTATGCCTGAATGCGTATCTGCTCTATCATTAGCAGAACTTTTAGCACAGTGGGATGAGACACAGCCTTTATTCTTTTGTGATGAAGAGCATAAATCGCATAATCCATTACCTTCTTTTAAAAAGCGTGACGTTACAACACCTGGTGTTCTCATTGGACCAGAAGGTGGGTTTAGTGAAGAAGAGCGGAGCTTTTTAAAAAAACATCCTTTTGTGGTTCCAATATCATTAGGTCCGCGTATTTTACGCGCTGACACTGCCGCTGTCGCTGCTTTGGCTCTTCTTAATGCTACCGTGGGGGATTGGGCAATGGATTGAGAAGTCTGTAAAATCATTCTAAACAATTCATTTAAGACGATGATAGGATATGATAAGTTATGGCGCTTGATATAACCGATGAAAGTGAAATTTATAACTTAGATTCCTTGGTTAGCTATTTCCAAGGGGGGTATAAACCAGAAGATGATTGGCGTATTGGTACAGAACATGAAAAATTTCCGTTTTATAGAGATGGTTTTCTTCCTGTTCCTTATGAAGGTGAGAGAGGAATCCGAGCGCTTTTAAAGGGGATGCAAAGCGTTTTAGGATGGGAACCTATTTTAGATGAAGGGAATATTATTGGGCTCGTAGGATCAGGTGATCAGGGGGCTATTTCTTTGGAACCTGGGGGACAATTTGAATTATCGGGTGCACCATTAAAAACAATAGGTCATACTTATAACGAGTTGATGCAGCATTTAGCTCTTCTCAAGAAAATTTCAGAACCATTAGGGATTGGTTTTTTAGGTCTTGGTGCTAGTCCAAAGTGGACTTTGGCTGAAACGCCGAAAATGCCTAAGTCACGTTATCAGATTATGACTGATTATATGCCGAAAGTGGGGCATAATGGTCTTAATATGATGTATCGCACATCAACGGTTCAGGTTAATCTTGATTTTTCATCTGAAAGTGATATGCGGCAAAAAATGCAAGTATCTATGAAGTTACAGTCTATTGCGACCGCATTATTTGCAAGCTCACCTTTTACAGAAGGACGTCCGAATGGCTTTTTATCTTGGCGTTCTGAAATTTGGCGTAATACGGATAATCAGAGGACAGGGGTTCTCCCTTTTATATTTTCTGAGTGCTTTGGTTTTGCTGATTATGTTGAATGGGCCCTTGATGTTCCAATGTATTTTGTTGTTCGTGATGGTCGTTATTATGATTGTACACACATAACGTTTCGTCAGTTTATGAATGGAGCATTAAAAGGACAAGTTGCAAATTCAATTCCAAATATGGGAGATTGGATTAATCACCTATCAACGTTATTTCCTGAAGTCCGCTTAAAAAGATTTTTAGAAATGAGAGGAGCGGATTGTGGTTCTTGGAAGCGTATTTGTGCGTTGTCAGCTTTTTGGGTTGGGCTTCTTTATGATAGAGAAGCACTTAATGAGGCGGAGGCTTTGACAAAAGATTGGTGTTTTGAAGAAGTTTTAGAGTTGCGCCAACGCGTTCCAAAAGAGGGGTTAAAAACTCCTTTTCGTCAAACCATTCTGTTAGAATTAGCACGTCAAGCCCTTGCTATTGCACGCAAGGGCCTAAAAAATCGCAAACAGTATGATGCGAATGGTTTTGATGAAACAAATTTTCTTAATCCTTTAGAAGAGGTTGTTGCAATAGGGCAAACAGATGCTGAAAAATTGTTGTCCTATTACTATTCTATTTGGAATGAGTCTGTAGAACCTGTATTTTTAGAATGTGCTTATTAAATTTGAGGCAAAGACATTTTGTACTTTTTTAAAAATGCATATCACTGTGGTGGCTCATTCACTCACTTATCTTAGAAAGAATATTTCCCCTTGCTTTCACACATTGTCTCGTAAATGATACAATACAAAGATCTCTTAGTCTCTGTTATTTTTATATCCAGATTAATACTGTCACGATATTTCCGTAACCTCAATCTTGTATCTTTATCTTAGAGATGGATCATAAGAGATATATTTAGCTTGTTATCAAATATTTTTATCCACTTGGCTCATCACGCTTATGAATAAGTCTGAAAACAATATTTTTCACTTTTTAATAAAGGAATAAAAATATTATTTGTGTTTAATAATCTTATCCAATATTAAATTATTATCATTCAATATACGATGTTTATATGAATATGAAGTATTTTTTATGTGGAACAAAATACAAAAATTTAGTTGTTGTACAGGCAAGCTGCAAATACTTATTTTGTTTGCTAAACATAGAGTGGGCTGCTTAACTTTTTGTTGCTTCCATTTTTTATTAGCCAGATCTTATAAGGATTCTTATCCCTTTTTTTATCATTATACGATATAATTACGCTGTCATTATGCAGACAATAGCTGTATTTTTAAAACGGGTAAGGAAATTACATGTTATTATTTTCTCTGGACGCATAATTTGTTCTTTTCGGTTAATGGGAGTTGGAGAATCTAGAAATTTTTTTCCATATTCAGCCATCAGATCATGAAAGTCTTCTGCAAGTTTTGCGAGAAAAACATCTTTTTTCAATGAATCAAATGAGTATTGTATTTGATTAGTGAGCAGATCTTCATCTTTGGATTATTTGCCAAACAACAGCAAAACGTCCACAAAAGGCAAGTATTGTGTGATAATGCTTTAAAATATCCAATTGTGGAGGTTCAATTTGTAGTTCTATTAAATATTTTTAAAATCATACCTTATCATATTCTACAGATGTAACAGGTTTTGTCTTACTTTGAAAGACTTTTATAACTTCTTTTGCTATTTCCTTTTTTTCACGATATTCTAAGTCTTTATGGTTTTGACTGATAAAGTTCATTGTACGGATTCAAATCGTTCACTTTAGTATATCCAAATGATATTAATACAGCAAACAAAAGTATCAATAGAGAAGATACAACAATAAATGTTATGGTACGCTTCATGAGTAATTTAACTCCTTATCTTCAATAAATAGACCGATATTAAATACGTCTATGATGACGATTGATATCATTTAGTTTTGTTATATCAACAGGATATATGGTATTTTTGTTGGTATTGTGTTTTAGGGTGTGTTGAGTAATGTTTTATATTATTAGTTGTATTGCATTTTATAGGTATTGTGGTTTTCGAAGTCTTCACATTTGAGATTTTTTTGTTATTGAGAGGGCATATTTTTATGTCTATAAAGAGAATTTCGAAAAACAAAAAAGCTTCCATTGAGAGCAGAGAAAGAATGTGTAAAAGGTGTTATCCATAAAATAATTATATTTGAAGTGCTGATCAAAATTGTTGAGAGTGCCGTCCATAAAATTGGCAAGAGTGGCTTGATCTTGTATTTTTCAGAAAAGTTATGAATGTTCGATTATTAATTAACCATTGTTTGGAAAGCTCTTTTCAATTCAAAGAGCAAAAGAGAGTGATAAGGGCATTTAGAGTGATAAGATATGTTGGAGTTATTCAGTATTAAGATGCTATGAGTGCTGTTTATATTTCTCTTTTTAAATTATTTAATGAGAGTATAAATTTAAATAATAGGAAAATAATTTTATTTATTTTCTTTAAACATTTATTAGTAGATAAAAAATTCTCTTTTAATCTATAAATTGAAAAATAATGGTTTTGTAAAAACCTTGTAAGTTTTATACTTTAACTTTCAAATATCATGCATTGATTTTGAGGTATGTATGTTATTTACATCAATCATAAACAATAGTGGATATAGACTGGGCATAGACAATGACATTTAATTTTTTTATCAATTTATTTCTATTTGTTATTTTTTTATTGTGGATTGCTCAGAGTAAGAGAATGCAATGGAGTCTTTCACTCCGTGTTATGCTAGGGCTTATCCTTGGCTTGATTTTTGGTAGTATTTTACAGTTTGTTTATGGAGAGGGTGAAGGCACTTTATTGAAATCCGTTGAATGGTTTAACATTGTTGGTGAAGGCTATATTTTATTGTTACAAATGATTGTTATGCCACTGGTTTTTGTCTCTATCGTTTCAGCGGTTGCTCATTTACATTCTGTTTATGCTGTTGGAAAGATGAGTATAATAACAATTTCAATATTGCTTTTTACAACGGCTCTTTCAGCATTGGTTGGCGTGCTTGTGGTTAATTTCTTTGGATTAACAGCAAATGGTTTGGTGCATGAAGGGCAAAATGTTTCTGCTATTCTTGAAGGTCATATTTCTCAACTTGGAGATATGAATATACCAAAGATGATTTTGTCTATGATTCCTAAAAATCCATTTGCTGAATTGAGTGGAGCTAAACGTACGTCAATTATCAGTGTTGTGATTTTTGCGTCATTTTTAGGTGCAGCGGTTCTTCTTTTAAAGAAAGATGAGCCAGAAAAAGGAGAAAACGCGCTTTTATTTATTCAAGTGGCACAAGCTTGGATTATGCGGTTGGTCCGTATAGTGATTGCTTTGACGCCTTATGGTATTTTTGCTCTTATGACGAAAGTAGGAGCGATATCACGTATTTCAGATATTTTAAATTTACTGGTTTTTATTATTGCCTCTTATGTCGGTATTATCTTAATTTTTGGTATTCATGGTGTACTGCTTGGCATTTCTGGGATTAATCCCTTTCGTTTTTTCAAAAAGGTTTTACCGGTTTTAACATTTGCTTTTAGCAGTCGTTCAAGTGCTGCAAGTATTCCTTTGAATATTGAAGCGCAAACGCAGTGGATAGGAGTTCCGCAATCCATTGCGAGTTTTGCAGCTTCTTTTGGGGCAACAATTGGACAAAATGGTTGTGCCGGTCTTTATCCAGCGATGCTTGCGACCATGATTGCACCCTCTATGGGTATTAATCCTCTTGATCCTACTTGGATTGCTACGCTTGTTGGGATTGTAACGTTGAGTTCTATTGGTGTTGCTGGTGTGGGGGGAGGGGCTATCTTTGCTGCATTGATTGTTTTACCAATTATGGGATTTCCTGTTACTTTGGTTGCTGTACTCATCTCTATTGAACCGCTAATTGATATGGGACGTACTGCTCTAAACGTGAGCGATTCAATGGTAGCTGGAACAATTACCAGTCAAATGTTACGAACAACGGATAAAAGTATTTTAAAAAAATGATTTTAGGTTATGTTTTTTTAGATTGTAAAACATCTGTAAGAGATATTTGCGCTGAACCAGGTTGTAGGGGTTTTTGTTGATTGGGGTGAGGGGCCCAACCAGAGAGCCAGATGAAAGAAAAATGTGCACGAATACGTCCATCAGGATCACTAAATCGTTGTGCATAGATTTCAGCTGCGCGGAGAAAAAAACGTTTGGATACAGGGCGTCGTGAACGATTTATGTGTGCATTTTGCATTCCCATAGCTTTAAGATCGTGCATAAGATCAAACATTGTATTATAACGTATTGTGATATCTTCAACGTCTGCTACAGGAAGGGCAAAGCCAACACGCTGTAAAAGAGCGCCTGCATCACGAATGTCGGCAAAAGGGTAGACCCTAGGGCTTGCTCCATCATAAATTTCACTTTCAGCTTGCAGTAGGCTTTCGCGCAATTCTCTTAATGTACCAGCTCCTGCCATAACAGCAAGAAATAAGCCATCTGGTTTAAGAGTATTTTTTATCTGGCTTAGAACACCAGGGGTATCATTGGTCAATTGTAATGAAAGAAGTGAAACAATAAGGTCACAGTAACTTTGAGGTAAATCAAGAAATTCTCGATGACGTAAATGAAATTTTTTATCATGGCTTTGATAAAGCGTATCGGTTTCAATACGTTCTATGGAACAAACTTTTCCAGACTTCATTAAAGCTTGCGCAGCAAGGTCTGTATGGCTGTGTAAATCGAGAGCTAATGTAAAGAGGCGATCAACAGTACTAAGACGTTTATAGAGATCTTCTGCTATGTGAGAGAGTAAAAAGTCATATCCTTTTTTTGCTTTTTGGAAAGCGCGTTTGCGGAATTGTTCAATGCGGTTATGATCAAAAATTAAAGGATGCGACATATTGTAGAACACTTTCTCTCTATGAAAGAATATATTTTGAAAAGGTTCATTATTTGTGCAAGCTCTGTCAAGTTTATAATATGAAAGAAAATAAATTTATAGAAGGTAAGAGTTTTTAAAGGAATTAAAATTATAAATTGAGGAAATACAAAGGAACTTTTGTTCTACGGGGAACTTGTAAAAGCCTAGATTTATAATGTTGTACTTTCGAGAAGCGGCGTTAAATAGCAACGATATACTAAGTAGATGCATTGAACGCTTGAAAACAATGCTTTATCCCCCAATTTGTCCTGGATGTAAGCAAAATGTTTCTACTTATGGTACGATTTGCTCCGAATGTTGGAAAGAACTTCAATTTATCACAAAACCTTATTGTCCTGTTATGGGGACTCCTTTTGTTTGTGATATGGGGGAGGGGTTTCTCAGTGGTGAAGCACTTCGTAATTCTTATCCTTTTTCACGTGTTCGCTCGGTCATTGTTCATAAGGGGCTTGCACGAACTTTAGTAACGCGTTTAAAATATGGTGATCATATAGAATTGGCATCATTTATGGCCAAGTGGATGATGTTTGCTGGACGCGAGGTTATTGATGATTGTGATGTTATTATCCCCATTCCATTGCATTTTCGTCGTTTTTGGGAGAGGCGTTATAATCAATCTGCTGAGCTTGCACGTTATATTGCAGAATCACAAAAAAAGCTTTTAAAACCGGGGTGGCTTGTTCGTTGTCGGCATACCCGTCCGCAGGTTAGTCTTTCTTCAAGAGAGAGAAAACTTAACGTAAAAAATGCTTTTAAGGTTTCGCATAAGGTTAAAAAATACCTTAAAGGATGTTCTGTTTTACTGATTGATGATGTTTTTACAACGGGTGCAACAGTTACGGCAGCAGCCTCTGCATTAAAAGATGCAGGTGCACGACAGGTTGATGTGCTAACATTTTCGCGTGTCCTCAAAGAAGATTCTATTTATCCCTCTTCTTAAGAGAAACTTGAAGTGAATATTATAAAAAATATTGGAGGAAACTATTATGAAAGAGATAATAATTTATACACGTCCCGGTTGTCCTTATTGCATAAAAGCTCGTGATTTACTTGATAAAAAAGGCGTAAAATATACAGATATTGATGCTTCTACATCCCGTCGCCAAGAAATGGTACAGCGCGCAAATGGACGTAATACATTTCCGCAAATTTTTATAGGTGATTATCACGTGGGCGGTTGTGATGATCTTTATGCTTTAGAGGCTGAGGGACAGCTCAATTCTTTATTACAAGGCATACAATAGTTGTAAATGAGATATTCTTAAGACCGTTTTGCGAGAAGGAGGTAGTTAACGTCCATGTCTTTTGAGCGATTCCAGCTGTCGTTTAATGGGTTATAAGTAATACCTATCTCATCAATGACAGCTAGAGCATTTTGTGATAAGAAATTTTTAAGTTCTAGAGGTTTTAGGAATTTTTTATAATCATGTGTTCCTTTAGGAAGCCAACGTAGGATATATTCAGCGCCTACAATAGCAAGCCCCCATGCTTTCCATGTGCGGTTGAGTGTCGAGACAAACATCAACCCTTGTGGTTTCAGCATTTTTGCTGTAGCTTCTATGAAGAGATTAACGTCAGCGACATGTTCAACAACTTCCATATTAAGGATGATATCAAATTTCTCTCCTTCGTTGGCGAGTGCTTCTGCCGTAGTGGTACGGTAATCAATTAAAAGATCATTTTGGGTTGCATGAATTTTTGCGACTTCAATATTCGTTTGTGAAGCATCAACGCCTACGACCATAGCGCCAAGACGTGCCATTGGTTCACATAACAAGCCTCCTCCACAGCCAATATCAAGAATTTTCAAATTCTCAAAGGGTGTAAGTGAAACAGGATCACGATTAAACTCTAAACAGATTTTTTCTCTGATGTAAGCAAGGCGTGTTGGGTTAAATTGGTGAAGAGGTCGAAATTTTCCTTGTGGATTCCACCATTCTGTAGCAATACGTGAAAAGTGATCAATTTCACTTTGATCAATAGTTGTCCGCGTTTTATCTATCATTTTGCTTTCCTTTTATTTTTTAATGATCACGTCAAGTAGATTTTATAAAAAGTCAAGAGAAATTAATATAATCATAATGAAACTTGCACAAATGATAGATATTCGCTATGTCGAGTAAATGATTAGTTGATAGAGCATCTTATTCTCATTACCGTTTGAGATAAGAGATGTAAAGATAGAGTATTATTAATGGCGCGCATTGTCATGAAATTTGGTGGAACATCTGTAGCAAACATTGAATGTATTCATAATGTTGCACGGCATGTCAAAAGAGAGGTTGATGCAGGTAATGAGGTTGCCGTTGTCGTATCTGCAATGGCTGGTAAAACCAATGAACTTGTTCAGTGGACGTGTGATGCTTCGCCTATACATAGAGATGTTCGTGAATATGATGTTGTGGTTGCTGCTGGTGAACAGGTTACTTCTGGTTTGTTGGCTTTGACACTTCAAACAATGGGCGTGAATGCACGTTCATGGCTTGGTTGGCAAATTCCTATTCATACAGACAATGCGCATGGCCGTGCACGTATTACTGATATTGATGGATCTTTTTTAATAGAGCGTTTTCAGGAAGGTCAGGTTGCTGTTATTGCTGGTTTTCAGGGGGTAACTCCGGATAATCGAATTTCTACCTTAGGACGTGGGGGATCAGATACAAGTGCTGTTGCTATAGCAGCGGCTGTACAAGCTGATCGCTGTGATATTTATACGGATGTGGATGGTGTTTATACAACGGATCCACGTATAGAACCGAAAGCGCGTCGTTTACCAAAGGTAGCTTTTGAAGAGATGCTGGAAATGGCTTCTCTTGGTGCAAAAGTTTTACAGGTTCGTTCTGTTGAATTGGCAATGGTTCATAAGGTTCGTACCTTTGTGCGTTCAAGTTTTGAGGATCCTGATGCTTTAGGCATGGAGGATCCAATGAGTTCTTCTGGAACACTTATTTGCGATGAGGATGAAATTGTGGAACAACAAAATGTTACTGGTATTGCTTTTGCTAAGGATGAAGCACAAATTTCCCTTCGTCGGCTTGCCGATCGTCCAGGGATTTCGGCAGCAATTTTTGGCCCCTTGGCTGAAGAGCGCATTAATGTTGATATGATTGTGCAAAATATTTCTGAAGATGGCTCAAAAACTGATATGACTTTTACTGTACCATCAGCAGATGTAGAAAAAGCCGTTGCTCTTCTTGAGAAAAATCGTAAAGAAATTGGATTTGATGTTCTCCAATTTGAAAGCGATCTTGCCAAGGTTTCTGTGATTGGTATTGGAATGCGCAGCCATGCAGGTGTTGCTGCTACAGCTTTTAAGGCTTTGGCTGAAAAGGGTATTAATATTCAAGCAATCACCACCTCAGAAATTAAAATTTCTATTTTGATTGATAGTGCTTACACTGAACTTGCGGTTAGAACATTACATGCTGTTTATGCTCTTGATAAGGGGTGAGCATTTTTTAGTTTCAATAAAGTTTCAATAACGTAAAGCTTTAATATATATTAATAATTTTTATTAAGAATAACTTATATTTTGAACTTAAATGAGAACTATTCAATACAGAAAAATGCTCTCATTTTAAACTTATTCATGATCTTGAAAACGGGAAGACAGTTTAACTCTGGGAGACTATGAAGTTGTAAAGGTAAAAATCAATACTCATCTTTACGCTTATAAGGGAGAAAGCGAGCCGCACTAAGGTTATTTTCAGTTTCCAGTATTGTGCAACTTTTGCTTTGAAATAAGGAAACCTTCCGGTATTTTGCTTTCTTACCCGAGTGATAAGACGATAAATGATCCTTAAAAATATATTTGCCCAAAAAATAATATGTTTTTTAAAGAAGGCTAGGATTAAAGCTGTTGATAATACTGACAATAAAGTCAGTAACGAAAAGATGGATTTGTTGGAAAAATGAGCTACGGGATTACTTAACTAATTATTGGGTCTGCTTGCTATGTTGACGTTATAAGTGATAGGTGAGGTTGGAAGAACTGTTGTGGCTATAAAGGGCAGTAAAAAAATTATATTATTTCAATAAATTAACGTCTATATACTTTATTATAAAAACAGCAGCTTGTAAGAATTGTAATGATGGAGTTAAGGTGTTTGAAACAACTCTCTATAATTTTTATACAAACAGTTATGGTGAGAAAGTTGTTTTGTGTTGATTAACTCAATATACTTTATTCATGTGCATTGAGTAGCCAAGATTTCAGTGATAGCTTCAAATGAAGATATATTATTTACATTACTATTAATTATTGTTTCTTATTTTTTCGTTATAATTAAATATAACATATTGATTTATAATAGGAATTCATTGTTTCTTTATAGTGGATAATAGCTTTGATGAAAGATCGCTTCTCCTATCACAAATCCCTTTATATTAAATCAATTAAAATTATTTCTGTGTACGCTACAAGTGGGACTGGTATATGAGTAAACTTTATTGAAGAAAGGAATAAAAAAAACGTCTCTTATGAATTCTCTCAAGTGTCAAGAGTTGTTGACATGAGAGGTTGGCAAAATAGTACGATGATGTCAGTTTACATCTTCATAGATGTAAAGATGAGGTAAAACAACGGCTTTTACGTTCAATATTGTCCAAATCCAACAAATGAATAGAATCACTTTTTAAAAAGCTCGTATAAAAGTCTATTTTTAGTTAGTTTATTGGGAACTATGAGCAACGTCTTTATTGCGCTTAATATAAATAAATCCATATCCTAGACCGATAAGAGCAGATAAACCAGAGCCACAAAGTACTCCAATTTTTGCAGCATCAAGAAGGATAATATTTTTAAAAGCAAGCATTGAAACAAAGATAGACATTGTAAAGCCAATTCCTGCTAAAAAACCAATGAGTAAAATACCTGTCCATGTCATATGAGGAGGGAGGCGGCATAGACCTGATTTTACAGCTAGATAACTGGCAGTGATAATGCCAAGCGGCTTACCGATGAAAAGCCCAATAACAACACCAAGAACAATCAAGAATGATTTATCGGAAGAAAGGTCAAAGTTTGCAAAACTTACTCCTGCATTTGCAAAGGCAAAAATCGGCATTACACCGTATGCAACCCATGGATGCAATGCTTTCTGAACACGGGTTACTGGAGCAATTATGGCACGCTGTCCTTTGCGCATTTTTTTCAATGCGGTTGAAATATGATGGAGATCTGTTTTAATATTTTTTTCTTGAAGAATTTGCATAGCATTGCTGAGCGTGGTGAGTGGCGCTACAAGAGTCCGAGTAGGAAAAACAGGAGTCATCATCCCTAAAATTACACCAGCAAGTGATGGATGAACGCCTGTTACCATTAAACCCCACCAGATGATTGCACCAGGTAAAATGTAAAGCCATGCTGATGCAAGTCCAATCCATTGAAAGAATAGCACTAGAGCAATACCTGCTCCTGCAATCATTAAACCACTAAGATCAATGTTTGTTGAGTAGAAAAAAGCAATAATAAGAACAGCTATAATATCATCAATAATCGCGAGTGATAGAAGAATGATATGAAGATTAGAAGGAATTTTTTTTCCAAGAAGAGCAAGAATACCGAGAGCAAAGGCAATATCTGTTGCTGTTGGTACGGCCCAACCATGTATATGCCCATCATTAAAGTTGAAGATAAAATAAATAATTGCAGGGAAACAAACACCCCCTATTGCAGCAACAATTGGTAAGATTGCTTGTTTAAAATCGGCAAGAGCACCTTCATGAATCTCGCGTCGGATTTCCATTCCAGCAACGAGAAAAAAAATAGTCATAAGAGCATCATTAACCCAAAAATGCAAATCCCATGAAAGAGTGAAATGCCCCAAATTAAAACCAAGAGGTGTATGCCAAAAAGATTCATAGAGATCAGCATATTTAGAATTGGCAAAAATGAGTGCAGAAGCAGCAGCTAATAAAAGAACAATACCACTAAGAGCTTCAATATGGAGAAAACGCTCGATAGCAGAAAGCGCTTGATTGGTGACACGAGAAGCGCGATTAGGCAAGCGATTTGAAGATAAATCAGACATGAACAACTCCAAGTATCGACAATTTTATGATTCTATATTCTCTTATGTAAATGACTCTGTGTGAAGTCTTCTGTATCATATAAAAGCAAAAAGAGGAATAAAGTTCTTAATTTATAGACAAGATCATCATGTTTAAAGCACCAAATGTTCAAGGCGATGCTTCATTTTTAATAGTGAGATCTACTTTGCTTAAAGCCTTGGATAGATCATTTTGTAAAGCAGATTCGAGATCAATTATTGTGAGCCCTTTATTATCTTTTGCTTTAATTTTAACGCTCAATGTTTGCGGATTTTTAGCAAATTCACCTAAGGATTTTGAAATTTTTTCTGCTTCGTCATGATTTTTTAACAGAATGTTAGGGGTCTGCGTCATCATTAGATAGAAATCGTCATAGAGTTCCTTTTTAAGATCATGTTTGCTGTCATTAAGAGTTTGCGCAAGATAAGAAAAAAGCTTATCAATGAAACCTGCATCCTTATATTGTATATCAATTTCATTGATGCCAAGGTCTTGAGAAGCAGCAATCATTACATTTTTCTGACCAGAAAAAAGCTTTTCATCAACATCAATAACCTTGGCTGATATGTACCCAGATCCGACGTCTTTCATATCGAAAGACATTGCATCAAGAAAGAGCATACGTTTTTTTTCATCATAAGAAATATCAATTTTTCCTGAAATGTTAAAGTGCTCAAAGTTCAAATTTTTGAAGAGTTCTAAGTCTTTTTCATTCATGTTTTTAGGTAAAACGGAAAGGTTATTGAGGGAAAGAAAAAGTTTTTTAGGGATAGGTTGTTTCCACAAGCTTGGTTTGAATTGGAATGATTCGAGTGTTGCTTTCAACTGTGGTATATCAACGGTGACGTTATCAACTTTGGCATCGGCTGAGGTAATGGCGAGCAATATGTTTAGAAGTAGACCATTTTGTGCTATTTTTTCAGCGGTTTTATTATTCTCTTTTCTTGCATTAAGATAAGCTTTGATCAATTTTTCAGGAGTTTGTTCAAGTGGCTTCATCTTTAAACCAGATGTTTTAAACTGTTGGAGAAAGAAAGAGCTGTTTTTTTCTGCTTCTTCAAAAATATCAACGCTTATATTATTCAGGGCAATGGGACCAGTAACGGTTTTACCTTGATTGAGAGTATTGTTTTTTCCAAAGATGATAGAATAGGCGTAGTTGATGTCGATATCATGGGCTTTTATTGTATCACTTTTAGCCATAAGCTGCATCTGTTTGGCACCATTGACTGCAACTGTTTTAAGATCCATATTTTTGATACTAACTGAACGGATATGGCCATTTCTAAAATCAGAAAGCTGGAAATTATTGACTTCAACCGTTTCTATTTGCTTATTTTTATTTTCTATAGAAAGTTGTATATTGGGAGCAATAATTGAGGAAAGCTCAATACGCATCATTGTTTGTAAAAGACGTGATGAGAGTGTTCTATCTTTTTCTTTTAAGAATACACTCCTAAGAGAGATTTTAGGAATTTGCACATGAATATTATTATGCTTTAAATCAACATTATAGAGTGTGAAAGTTCCAGGAATAAAGGAAAGAGGAGGACGGGCAGAAATGGCACCAATTTTAAGTGATGTACCGGCTGGAACGGGTAATGTAACATTTTTCAAATTGACTTTACCTAGAATGCTTACTTCAGATGTTTCTGCTTTTATGGCGTGACGGGTTATCTCTTTCCTTACAAAATTGTCAAGATAGGGTTTTGCGATATAAAATCCACCAACCATTATAATTGCCAAGATAGCAATAAATCCAATAATGCAAGTAAGCCAATATCTTAGGTGACTTTGATACCCACTATTAAGATTGACCATTTTTTCTTCTTTCATTTTTATCACTCGTTAAATTTGAGAGTGAAGATAAACTCTTTTTAAGCAACGACAAAGGTTAAAATATAGCGTGTACCAGTTTCAACAGTCATTTATGCCCTATATTAGAGGTATTCTTATCTTTTTAGCAATATAGCTTTATCAAATTTTATCAAATTTCTTTGGATTCAGCACTTTATAGAAAATCACACATAATGAAGAGAGGTAAGTTTATGCACATCATAATTTTTATCACTTTAAATTATCTTAAAATATTCCTATGTCTGCTTTTATCTTGCTGCTGTTTATAGGAATATTTAAAACATCAAAGATATGTTTTTATTCATTATAATTTAATGGGGAGAGGTGAGTGTTATGACAGAAAATCAAATAATGACCTTTTTGATCATTGGTCTCATGATGGTTATTTTTATTTGGGATCGATTTCGTTATGATCTTGTCGCTATTTGTACATTGTTAATAGCTTGTGCTCTTGGTCTTGTTAGTCCGAAGGAGGCTTTTAGCGGTTTTAGTAATGATATCGTTATTATCGTGGGGAGTGTGTTTGTTGTCAGTACTGCTGTATCTCGCTCTGGTATAATGGAATTTATTATTCAACGAATATGGCCAGAGGTGAAATCGGTGCGTCTTCAATTAGCTTTTTTGGTTATTTCTGTTGTCGTGTTATCAATGTTCGTTAAAAACATTGGTGCTTTGGCTATTATGCTTCCGATAGCTTTTCAGTTTGCTCGTCGTTCTCAGGTTTCTCCTTCTGTCTTTTTGATGCCCATGGCCTTTGGTTCTTTATTGGGGGGGCTTATGACACAGATAGGAACATCTCCCAATGTTGTTATTTCAGCGATGCAAGAACGTTTAGCAGGAACACCTTTTACAATGTTTGATTTTACACCAGTTGGTGCGGTTATTGCGACGGCTGGTGTTTTATATTTGGTTTTGTTTTATTGGCTTTTGCCTGTGCGTGTACGTTCAGGTGTATCATTTGATGATGCCATTGATATTCGTAATTATGTTGCAGAGGTGCATGTCCCAATAAATTCACCGATTGTGGGGAAAAATATTGTTGATTTGGTTAAGCCATCAAGTGGTGATGTTATGGTGATTCAAATCATCAGAAACAAAGTATCTATTTCACCATTACCAGATTTTGTTTTGTCTGAAAACGATATTGTTTTGCTGGAAGGATCACATACAGGGTTAGATAGTGTGATAAACTCTGCTCGTTTAGAGTTTTCTAAGGGGCGAACTATTTCTACAGGTGATAAGGACAGTGACATTGATATTATTGAAGCAGTTATCACCCATAATTCACCTCTTATTGGTATTAGTGCGAAAGAGTTTTCCTTATTTGATCGCTATAATGTAAATTTTCTTGCGTTAAGTCGTCAACATGAAAGGGTGCGGGGAAGACTTGATGATATTATCTTTCATCTTGGAGATGTGATTGTTTTGCAAGGACAGGATGCAGTTATTCCAAATTTGTTAAGGGAATTGAAATGCTTGCCCCTAGCAAAACGAAATATTGTGTTTGGAAATTTACGACATGGTTTCATCTCTTTAGCTGTTTTATTTATAGCAATTATTTTTACAGCTTTTCATATTGTTCCAGTTGCTTTTTCTTTCTTTTCTGCTGCTGCTGCAATGGTGATCTTTCGTGTTTTGCCAGCGCGTGATTTGTATCAGGCATTAGATGGTCCAATATTAGTACTATTAGCGGCTCTTATTCCAGTGAGTGAAGCGTTAGAGAAAACAGGATGTACGGAGCTCATTGGTCAATGGCTGAGCCAATTGGCAATATTTTTCCCGCCATCCGGTGCTTTAGCGCTTATGTTGGTGACAGCTATGTTGGTTACGCCATTTTTGAATAATGCAGCAACAGTGATGATGGTAGCACCAATTGCGTCAAGTTTTGCTCATTCTCTTCATTATAAGCCTGAAGCTTTTTTAATGGCTGTTGCAATCGGTGCAGGTTGTGAGTTCCTTACACCTATCGGACATCAAAGCAATATGCTCGTGATGGCGCCAGGAGGATACCGTTTTAGTGATTATCCACGTTTGGGGGCTCCATTGGCGGTGTTGATCGTTATTATTGCTGTTCCAGTGCTTATGTGGGTTTGGCCATTACAATAAGATATTTTCAGAAGCTTTGAGTATCCATTACAAAAGGTTATTAATTGTATAAAGATAAATTGAAGGGATACACTTTCTTTGGCAAAATTTTATGAAAACTTCGCATTGATCATTCAGAACGTCTTTCAAATATAGTTGATAAATTAGGTTTATCTGTGTCATTTTTATCTTCTGTAGAAATTGGTAGAAAATCTGTTCTAGTAGGCATGGAAGAGAAAATCATAGAACTCTATGCTTTAGATCAAGAAAAAGCTTCTCTGTTAAAAAAGAAGCCTATCTTTGTCGAAAGAATTTTACAATAAAACCTTCTAATCCGTTGCAACATGAAACTGTTGTTGCATTTATGCTACTTTTAGATGTCTTATTTTAAGGGGCGTTAGCAGATTTCAAAGAAATGTTAGAAACACTCCATGAAGTATGCTTTTTGTAGAGGCTATTGCAAAATTCTATTCCCCAACTTTTATTTACGCATCCCTCATATTAAAAAAGATATATAAATACAGTAAGCTAGATGAATAAAGAATGGTATTAAAATCCTATAATCGAATACAATACAATGATTGTGTTAAAGACTTCAAAAGATATCTTTCATATAATAGAGAGGGAAGGGTGCTGAAGATGGTAGGCAATCATGGATAATATTAAAGCAGTGATTTTTTTATAAGATTCAAAAGTTGTGATGTAAGCTTAAAGAACATTTACATCGTTTTTGACTAAGACAGTTGCAAAAATCCAATTGATTTGGTTACATGTCAATTTGAAATAAATAAATCAGTAATTTAAAGATTTTAGTTGATTTAGGCTACCATCTTTGTCCATTTATGCGTAAAAGCGCAGAGAGTAAATTTTTACAAGGTATGATATATGTCGTATGATAGTTTTATTGCTGAAGTTAATGCTGAATTTCGTCAGGAAAAGGCGCTTGCTTTTTGGAGACGTTATGGTTTTTCAATTATTGGAGCAGTCCTTCTTTTCATCATCATGATAATTATTTATCAAATTTATCATCATGCACAAATAAAGAAAGCCAGCCATATTGGTGACGCATTTATAAAAAGCCTTAATTTTGCGGATACACGTCATTTTGATAAAGCGATAAAGCAATTGGAGAATGTTAAAGACTCTAACTTTGGAGGATATCCTTTTCTTGCTCGTTTGCGGGAGGCTTCTTTACTCATGGAGCAAGGTGATATGATTAAATCAGTGGAGATCTTTGATTCTGTTGCATCGGATGGGAAAGCACCGCAGATTTTGCGGAAAGTTGCAAAAATTCGAGCAGCCTATATTTTAGTTGATACAGGAACTTTGGATGATGTCAAAAAGCGCGTCAAAGAGATGGCAAGTGATGTCGATCCTATGCGTATGTCGGCAAGAGAAGCTTTGGGTTTAGCTGCTTACAAAGCGGATAAAATGGATGAAGCGGTTTATTATTTTAAGAAAATTTCTAAAGAAGGTACTTTGGGGTCAAAAATAACAGATCGGGCTCGAATGATGCTTGAGCTTATGCAGGCCGAGGGCAAGACAAATAAGGAATAAATTGATGAGCCTTACCATTGCTATTGTTGGTCGTCCCAATGTTGGGAAATCAACACTTTTTAATCGTTTGGTTGGGCAAAGGTTGGCTTTGGTTGATGATAAGCCAGGTGTAACACGTGATCGGCGTATGCATGCGGCAAAACTTCAAGATCTACGTTTTGATGTGATTGATACGGCTGGGCTGGAAGAAGCAGGTGATCATACACTTGAGGGGCGTATGCGTTCTCATACAAAAGTTGCAATTGATGAAGCTGATCTTATTTTATTCGTATTTGATGCAAAGAGTGGAATAACACCAAGTGATTTAAACTTTGCTTCATTGGTTCGCAAATCAGGAAAACCAATTGTCCTTGTTGCCAATAAGTCTGAGTCAAGAGCGGCAACGGGAGGAGAGTATGAGGCGTGGTCATTAGGTTTGGGGGAGCCGTGCCCAATATCGGCTGAACATGGTTTGGGACTTAGTGATCTTCGTGATGCAATTATAGAGGCTGTTGGGGCAGAACGCGCTTTTGACAACAACAAAGAGGAAGATATTACGATACAGCCTGCATCTGTTGGTGATGATATAAACAATTTGGAAGAAGAGGGGCTTATGTACGATGAAAATAAGCCTATTCGGATTGCAATTGCGGGGCGCCCCAATACAGGAAAATCTACTCTTATCAATAGTATGCTGAAACAAGAGCGGTTATTAACAGGACCAGAAGCAGGACTTACGCGTGATTCTATTTCTGTAGATTGGGAATGGCGTGGTCGTCATGTTAAACTGTTTGATACTGCAGGTTTGCGTCGAAAATCGAAAATTCAAGAAAAGTTAGAAAAATTATCCGTTGCTGACACTTTGCGTGCTATTTGTTTTGCAGAAGTGGTGGTCATTGTTTTTGATGCAACGATGCCTTTTGAAAAGCAGGATTTACAAATTGCTGATCTTGTGATTCGTGAAGGGCGTGTTCCAGTTATTGCTTTTAATAAGTGGGACCTTATTGAAAATAGTCAGGCTACATTGATTGATTTGCATGAAAAATGTGCACGATTTCTTCCTCAAGTTCGTGGTTTGAGAGCTGTTCCTTTATCGGGACAATATGGTCAAGGAATTGATAAACTTATGGAAAATGTGATGATGATGCACCGTGTATGGAATCGTCGCATTTTGACGGCTAAATTGAACCAATGGCTTGAAACTGTTGTGGCACATCATCCACCTCCTGCGGTTTCTGGACGTCGACTTAAGGTTAAATACATCACACAGGTTAAGACACGTCCTCCTGGATTTATGATTTCTTGCTCGCGCCCCAAAAGTATGCCCCAGTCGTATTTGCGTTACCTTGTCAATGGGTTACGTGAAACATTTGATATGTTTGGTATACCAGTTCGCATATCATTACGAGCCTCTGATAATCCTTTTGCGGCACGTTCCAAGAAGAAATGATAGCGCTTTAATTTTTTAAATGAAAGAAATCTCTACTGCAGAAGCTTAGAAATAAGCTTTTTGATGATCTATTGCGTTCTAAATATAAAAATGAATTAATAACCTCAACAGACAATAATCTTCCTGTTCATAAAAGAAAAAAATTCTTTATTTGCTAAAGTCTTGATTTATCAATAATCATTTATCATGAACGCTATTAATCTGCCCTATCTTTACGCTTATAGAGTAACAAGTTGGTACCATCACATACTTTGCAAGCTCCCAATATTGTTACAGCTCTTGAATTAAGACGATTCATAAAAGGCATTTTTTCTCCTTTCTTCTATGTTTTTATCCACACGCTAATCCTGCTTGTAACATACAAACGAATGGTTTTGATTGATTCAAGGTAAACAGATTTGGAATGAGAGAATCTTAAGATATTCGGAATTCTTATTTAAAATGAATTATCTTGATAAATCAGTATATTGCTATTAAATAAAGTTCTCTCATTTTAATTATCTCTTGATAAAATTATTTATTCGCATGTTATAAGAATAGTTTAATAGGGGGAGTATTTAAGAAAGAGCACACGATTCTCTTAATGGGTTATTTAAATGAAAGAATAGATGCAATATGAGGGTGGGGAAATATAACTATGTGCTCGTTTGAAAAGAAACATTAAATTATCTTTTCATAAAAATAAAGGGTGTGAATAAGCGCTTTTGCTTGCGATAGTTTGTCTAAATAAAAAGCAAAAATACCTGCTGAATCTATCAATATTCAATTATAAAGGGTAAGATTCAACAAGTGGATTAAATTGTATAAAGCGATATGGTGATCGTATTCAAATATTATGTGTTCTATTGGTCTGAGCTATTTAGAATCATAGATTTATTAAGGTCTCGTATTTAAAGAAAGCTCTCTTAATGCCTTCAGGTTCATTTCATGATGATGTCCGTAATGGTATATGTAAAATACCTTGCGAGTAGGTTCATATAAAATCCGCAGAGTATTCTCATTTTCATTAAAATAATAAAGTGTGAGTTTATTTAAATAAAAGACGTAAGCCAACGCCACCATACTGTTTTCCAGCTTTCAATGTTGTACCCATCCTCGTTTTTAAAGAGAGCATAAAAGGCATATTTTCAATCATTTTTAATCACATCCCCCCTGCTTGTGATGTAAAAACAAATAGTTTTGATTGATGTAATATGAACAAGCTTGAAATGTAAAGAATCTTACGACATTCGGCATTCTTAATTTAATATAAAAAATGATAATTTATCCCTATAAATCAAAGCATTATTAAATTTAGAATACTAAACATGAACACACTTGCACATAATCATTCTAGCTTGCAAACAAATGTGATGCTGTTTTGCTTTCCCTCAAAATCATAATTATTGATATCACTTATAATATTTTGAATGTATATGAATTCATCTCCACAAAACAGATAAAATATACCGTATAATACTTTAATAAGATAATTATAAACATCATTGAAACAGTATTCTTGGTAACATAATATACTAAACATATATTCACTGAATGTGCATCAATTGCGTAGGCTTTACTCATCATGGGTTAATGAAAATGGCTATTAATGAAATTCTTACACTTTTTGGGCTCAAGGTATTGATTTATAATGATAGTTTATAATTTTTCGATTTGAATAAGAACTCTGAGTATTAAGATATTTTTACGCATTCATATTGAATTAATCAAAACTATTTGTTTTTACTTCACAAGAAGGGGGGATGTGAGTAAAAATGATTGAAAATATGCTTTTTATGCTTTCTTTAAAAACGAGGATGGGTACAACATTGAAAGATGGGAAACATAGTATGATGGTATCGGGTTACACATTTTGTTAAGCATAAAGATGATGGCTTTATGAGTTTTATATTATTCATGGGAACTTTTTATTATACATTTACGGGTGCTATTATGGAATCGATTTAGGTCCCTAAAAATATCTTTATCAAAAATTGAAAAATACGTTAATTTATGCGATAAAATTTATACGGTAAATTGTGATAGATTGCTTTTAGGATCTTGACGAATAAATTCAGGAACAATATGATACGCACGGTTTTATGAGATGCATTTGTCTTTGCTTTTGATTAAGGAGCCGATGATGGCGATGGGCGAAAAACCCGTTATAAGCTTCAAGGAGGCTGAAGAGAAAAAGCAAGAAGAGTGTTTTCATTCAGAGGATTTGGAATGTCGTAGTAAGAATTTAAGCGTGGCTTTAATGCACAGGCTTGCACTAAAGAAGCGGCAAGGTAAGGATAAGCGGGAGAAATCACAAGGAAAGATGGCAGATGCTATTAGACTTTCCAGTGAGTTTTTAGCAAGTATTATAGTTGGTGTTGTTTTAGGGGTGGGGTTTGATAAGTTAGTAGATTCATGGCCATGGGGATTGATATTTTTTCTCTTCCTTGGATTTGCTGCTGGTGTATTGAGTATTCTTCGGTCTGTGGGGTATGTTTCCTCCAGCCAATTAGGGAAAAAAGGCGTATTGCGCCAAGATGAACAAAATAAAGGGACCAATGAAAGGTCCGATAAATGAGGTTGAAGTGACAGCGCACGCTCCAGATCCTATTCATCAGTTTGAGGTTTCTCGGCTGATTAAGATTTCCATAGGAAATATGGATTTATCGTTTACGAATGTGTCATTGTTTACAGTTATAACGGTTGTTGTGACGTCTATTTTTCTCTTCATTTCATCCTCAAGTCGTGGATTGGTTCCAACGCGGATGCAGTCTCTTTCAGAAATGGCCTATGAGTTTGTAGCATCAACTCTGCGGGAATCATCTGGCGTGCAGGGAATGCAGTTTTTTCCTTTAGTTTTTTCTTTGTTTACTTTTATTTTGGTTGCTAACTTTATTGGTCTTTTCCCCTATTTTTATACGGTTACATCTCAGATCATGATTACGTTTTCGTTAGCAATGGTGGTGATTTTGACGGTGATTGGGTATGGCTTTTATAAGCATGGGATCAGTTTTTTGAAACTGTTTGTTCCCAGTGGGGTTCCTGTTGTGGTTTTGCCTCTGGTGACAATGATTGAGATTATTTCTTTTCTCTCCCGTCCAATTAGTCTTTCTCTGCGTCTTTTTGCGAATATGCTTGCTGGTCATATTACGCTCAAAGTGTTTTCTGGGTTTGTTGTATCAATGGTTGGGGTAGGGCTTGTAGGTGTTGGTGGTTCGATTTTACCGCTTATTATGACTGTAGCGATTACCGCTCTTGAATTTTTGGTCGCATTTCTTCAAGCTTACGTCTTTACGGTTTTAACTTGTATGTATCTTAATGATGCAATTCATCCAGGACATTAATGGAACTGGCGGTTTTCCGTCGAATAATACAATTTCGCTTTAAAGGAGAATAATATGGAATTAGTGCTTGCAGCAAAATATATTGGCGCTGGTCTTGCTTGTTTTGGTATGGCTGGAACAGCTTTAGGGCTTGGTAATATTTTTGGTAGCTATCTTTCTGGTGCATTACGAAATCCATCAGCAGCAGATAGTCAGTTTGGGCGTCTCGTCTTTGGTTTTGCTGTAACAGAGGCTTTGGGAATTTTTTCATTGCTCATTGCTTTATTACTTCTTTTTGGGGTTTGATCATCATCAAAAGGGTCTATCTGTTCTCTACGTGAGGAGAGATTTACCCTTTTTACTCTTAACCAGAGAGATATTAGTCGGTTATCATCGGTTATAGAGGGCTTTATAAGTTATTTAAAGGATGAAAGAAGATGTTTTTTGCCAGCGCTTATGCACAGAATACTGAAACGTCGATAGAGCATATTAAAAAAGTGGCAGAGAAAGCAGATCGTGTGTTTCCGCCTTTTGATTTTGTACATTTTGGTTCGCATTTTTTCTGGTTGGCAATTTCTTTCGGATTTTTTTATCTTTTTATTTCTCGTGTTATTGCGCCGCGTATTGGTGGTGTTATTGAAACACGTCGAGATCGAATTGCATCTGATTTAGATCAGGCAATGCGTATGAAGCAGGAAGCAGACACTGTTGTTGAAACTTATGAGCGGAAATTAGCAGAAGCGCGTTTAAAAGCTCATGCTATAGCGCAGGCAGCTGGTGAAGAGTTAAAAGGAAAGGTGGAGCTTGAACGGAAGGAAATTGAAGAGAGTTTAGAGAAAAAGCTTGCGGATGCTGAAAAACAGATAGCAAAAATTCGGGATAAAGCGATGCAAAATGTTGGTTCTATCGCTGAAGAAGTATCCATTGAAATTGTGAAAAAATTGATTGATGTCGATATCAGCAAAGAAACTGTTCGTTCAGTTGTTAAAACTGCGGATTATTGAGGAAGGCAAAGATGACGGATACTTTTTGGGCTTTTGTTGGATTAGTTCTTTTTTTGGCTCTTTTAGTCTATTTCAAAATTCCACAGAGGGTTATACATCATCTTGATGCGCGCGCGAAGCGTATTAAAGATGAGCTCGATGAGGCTCTGCGTCTTCGTGAAGAAGCACAGGGAATATTGGCTGAATATCAACGCAAACATGCAGAAGCAGAAAAAGATGCACAAGAAATTATTGCTGCAGCAAAGCATGAAGTTGAATCTGTTATTTCTGAGGCTCGTACAAAAGCAGAAGAATATGTAAAAAACCGCAATAAATTGGCAGAGCAAAAAATCGCTCAGGCAGAAGCAGATGCAATACGCATGGTCTCTTCATCTGCTATCGATTTGGCAATTTCTACGGCGCGTACCCTTATTGCAAGAGAATTAGATTCTAACAAGGCAGATAAACTCATTACAGAGTCTGTTGCGAAAGAATCACTGATCAAAATGAAAACATATCTTAATTAATGGTTTCTTGAAGATAAAGAATTGCTTCTTTAGATGGGTAATTTTTTCAAGATTGAATGCTTTATCTCTTAAATTGTGGTGCGAGGTTCATTTTGTATTGGTTCTGCATTGAGTTTAGAGAGGTGTACTATCGAGCTTAGATTCGTTTTTAATTCTATTCGTGATGATTTATAATACCTATAGAAAGTATCATCATCTTTTTGATTATTAAGTAATAAGTCTGCAGCATTATTGTCTTATTCGCTAAAATTTTGTGGCTACTTTTGTATTTAGCAACTGCTTTTACATTTAGCGTGGTTTATGAGAAACACATTGTTCATTTCTCAAGAGTTTTTATCTGCATATTGATCTCTCTTATGAATACGGTTATTTCTCATAATCGGAGAGTTTAAAGAGAGAGCTTCTTATTTTATTCTATATTCTTATTGAATGTGAAAAATGATAAATTAATATCTTGTTGTGCTGTAAAACACCGTTGTGTAGAGGGGTGATATAAGGCATGAAAATCTTTACATATTGAGTGTTTTAGATATCGTGATCAGTATTCAGGGTAGGGCTTGTCTGTTTCACCTATGAAATGAACCGCATGGTGGTTAGCAGGTGGAACCTGCCGTGAGGAGCTGGGCTGTTGACAGACCAGTAGCTGGTCGGAAACTCCATCCTTTGAGGTGTGGGAGGAGATCAACTTCATGATTTTATCAATTGATAAGATAGTTTAGTTTTAGATGACAAGTTTTGAGAAGCCTGCAACCTCTTGTGTAATAGTGTGAGTACGTTTGAGAAGAGCAAGACGGTTAGCACGAACATTTGGATTTTTATCATTCACCAATACTTTTTCAAAAAATAGATCAATCAATTTTCCAAGTGGCGCTAACGCACTAAGAGCGAGCGATAAATTTGTTGTATTGATGGGGGCAAGAATCTTTCTTTCTACCTCATAGACTGCACGGTAGAGCTGCTTTTCTTCTTCCTCAATAAGGAGTTCAGGATTAATTTCATTCGCTATTGTTGTGCTTTTTTGAAATTCATTTTCAAGAATATTGGCAGTACGTTTTACAGAGGTTGCAAAGCGCATTCCGTCATTTGTATTGATAAAAGCAATAAGCGACTCGACACGACGTGCAACCAATAAAAAATCATCAGAGTCTTTGTTTAAAACTGCTTCAAGGGCATCATAACGAGCACCTTCCTCTTTTAGATAGATCTTCAAACGATCATGAAAAAAGAATAACAGATCTGATAAAATATATTCTGTCTTTTCTGGAAGCAGATTCTGCAATTGAGAATTTTCATCTTTATTTCTTTGTTGTAAAAAAAGATTCGTTGCCAATTGAAACAGTGGCATAAGATTGATTTTACAATCCCGCGAAAGTACAAGCCTAATAATTCCCAGTGCTGCTCGTCTTAACGCATAGGGATCTTTTGAACCCGTTGGCTTTTCATTAATGAGCCAAAAGCCAACGAGCATATCAATTTTGTCGGCTAACATAATTGTTATAGCGAGTGGTTCTTGCGGAAGACGATCTGTTGGTCCTTGAGGTTTATAATGGTCTTCGATTGCGACAGCGACGTGAGGATCTTCCCCTTGAAGAAGGGCATATTTTCGCCCCATTGTTCCTTGCAGTTCAGGAAATTCTCCGACAATTTCTGTTTGTAAATCAGCTTTTGCAAGAACTGCTGCACGTTTCGCTAAGAGAGGATCTGCTTGTATCAAAGGTGCAATTTTTTGTGCGAGTGTAGCGATGCGTTCTACTCTTGCACCTTGTGTACCTAATTTGGCGTGAAAAGTTACATTCAAATGATCAAGTCGCGCCATTCTTTGATCAAGAGGCTTTTTTATATAAAGATCAAATTTTTTTACAGAAGATTCCAATTGTTTAATATCGGGCAAATCACGCTGATCTGTTTTCCAAAAATAGAGTGCATCAGAAAGACGAGCATGGACAACCTTACTATTTCCTTTAGAAATTTCTTTGCCTTCATCATTGGCGAGAATATTAGAAACGAGAATAAAATGATGAGAAAGTTTTATCTTTTCCCCTTGTTTACGGGTGACAAAACATTTTTGATTAGCTCGAATGGTCAAGCGAATAATTTCTGGAGGAATATCAAGGAATGATTTGTCAAAATCACCCATAAGGATAACAGGCCATTCAACAAGGCCAGAAACTTCTTCTAGGAGGGCATTATCTTGAACCAGTTCTAAACCGTTTGCAAAGCAAAGATTTTGAGCATCAGCTAAAATAATATTCTTTCGTCTTTCTGCATCCAGAATGACTTTATGTGTTTCAAGTTGAGTAACATAGTCATCAAAGCGACGCACCTGGAATGGCTTTCCGTCACTTAAGAAACGATGACCATAAGTTAGATTATTGCTCTTAAGAGAACCAATTGTAAACGGAACAACATGTGTTTCGCCAATTTCTGGTCCGAAGATGCAAAGAATATTTTGTAAAGGTCTAATCCACTTCAAAGTACCACTTTGTGCTGAATCTTTTCCCCAACGCATAGATTTAGGCCATGGAAAGTTGCGGATAATATCCGGTAAAATATCGGCAATAATTTCTTCTGCAGCTCGACCTTTTTTAACAATTTTAGCAATATAAAAATGACCTTTTTTATCATCATGTCCAATATGCGCTTCAGAAACATCATTTAATCCTGTTGCACGTAGAAAACCATCAATTACATGCTGTGGTGATTTTATACTGGGACCTTTGCGTTCTTCATGGACATCTTTGGAGCGTATAGAAAGTCCGCGTACGTCCAATGTTAACCGACGAGGTGTCCAATATTCACGAGCGGCTTTATAGGTTAATCCAGCATTCACAAGTTGATCCGTAACAGCTTTTTTAAGATCAGCAGCAGCTTTTCGTTGCATGCGTGCGGGGATTTCTTCACTGAAAAGTTCAAGAAGAAGATCAGACATTAGGCCTCTCCAGTATATATTTGTCCAGCTTCTGTGAGTAAGAAGGCTTCCCCACAACGGCGCGCGAGATTACGAACGCGAAGAATGTAATTTTGTCGTTCGGTTACAGAAATAACGCCACGTGCTTGCAAAAGATTAAAGATATGGCTCGCTTTAATACATTGATCATAGGCAGGAAAAACACAGCGATGGAATACATTTTCTTTATTTGGTTTTCCAGCATCAAGAAGTGCGCTGCATTCGCGTTCTGCATCGATAAAGTGCTGATGGAGCAGTTTTGTATCAGCAAATTCGAAGTTGTAATATGAGTATTCCTGTTCTGCCTGTAAAAAAATATCTCTATAACTTATTTTGTTTTGTCCCTCTAAACCATTAAAGTTAAGGTCATAGACGTTATCAACCCCTTGGATATACATCGCTAGACGCTCAAGACCGTATGTGAGTTCCCCTGAAACTGGAGCGCATTCAATGCCGCACACTTGTTGAAAATAAGTAAATTGAGAGACTTCCATTCCATCGCACCAACATTCCCATCCAAGCCCCCAAGCACCAAGAGTGGGACTTTCCCAATCATCTTCAACAAAGCGAATATCATGCAGTTTTGTATCAAGCCCGATAGCTTGTAGCGACTTTATATAAAGTTCTTGTAGATTGAGCGGAGAGGGTTTGAGAAGCACTTGGAATTGATAATAGTGTTGTAAACGATTTGGATTCTTACCATATCGGCCATCTGTTGGACGTCGAGAGGGTTGGACATAAGCAACTTTCCAAGGGCGTGGCCCTAGAGAGCGTAATGTTGTTGCTGGATGAAAAGTCCCAGCTCCGACTTCCATATCGTAAGGTTGCAAAATTGCACATCCATAGTGTGCCCAATAATTTTGCAAAGTTAAGATTAGTCCCTGAAAAGAACGTTTGGGGTTAAGATGTTCAGGCAGTTTCACGCTTTATACTCTTTATATTGGACTAAACAAAAAAACAAAGTAATTTTAGTTTCTCTATTTATTATTCATGTGGTTTATGGTTAAGCATCGTTTATTGCAAACCAAATTTCAACTTTTCTTGAATTTGTTCAGAATTTTCTGGTTTTCCGTCAATTGCGTGGTTCCATTGAAAGATTGCTTCACGTTTACGTCCAACTTTCCAATAGGCATCCCCTAAATGATCATTCAGTGTTGGGTCTTCAGGTTGTAATCTGACAGCATTTTCTAATATTTGCACTGCTTTATTATATTCTTTTAGTTTATAATAAGCCCACCCTAAAGAATCGAGAATATGACTGTTGTGAGCTTGCAAAGCAGAGGCTTTTTGTAGCATACGGAGCGATTCTTCAAGCTTCTCACCACGTTCCACAAGGGAATAGGCTAAATAATTAAGAACCTGCGGTTGATTTGGGAAAAATTCAAGTGATTTTCGCAAGTCAAGTTCTGCTTTTGGCCACTGTTGTAAACGTTCAAAAGCAATACCACGCTGATAAAAGAGTTTCCAATCGTCTTGTTGAAAGTTTTTTATCTGGGCAATAGCGTGGTCTAGAGTTTTAGTGGCTTCAAGAAATTTATTGTCCTGCATATAGAAAGCAACGAGTGTTATCAAAATGTTACGATCGTTGGGAAATTTTTTATTTAACAATGTAAGTAATTTTATTGCTTCTTTGTAATTATTGTTATTGATAAGTAGGAATGCAAGATGCAGTTGCCCATCTTTATAATAGGGAGATTTGGGGGATAAAGCGCGATAAAGTTTCATTGCTTGATAAGGGTCACCTAATTTAGCAGAAATATGTGCGAGCTGAAACAATGTTGCGTCATTTTGAGGGTATAAAGCGAAAGCTAACTGTTTGAAAATACGTGCAATTCGTCCTGAATTTTTATAGTTTAGGGCAGTTCCAAAATTATATAATACTTCGGCTGCTCCTTGTTGGGGTGTTTTAATAACTCTCTCTAAGAAAGTATTTTTTTCAATTTTTTCTCGAAAGTTTTTAAGGACTTCTCGACCTGACAACATTTGTTCGCCATGCTGGACTGTTTGAAGAGCTTGGTTGCGCATATTACGGCGCAATTGGAATGAGGCATAGGCTATGATAATACGTTCATAGGTATTAGGAGCTATAAGAGTTCCCTGTTTGTTATTCAGTGCTTTAATGAAATATCTTTTTGCATCCTGTGGTCGTTCTGCAAGGTCGTTCATAAGTGCTAAATGATAAGATATAAAAAGGTCATACCAGATAGGACCTTTGAGCTTTTTAAGATCAGCGATTGCTTGAGATTTGTGTCCAGATCCAAATGTAATCCAAGCACTAATTAATTCAGGTATTGGATTATTGGATGTAGGAAGTTCTTTTGATTGCAGAAGAAGCTTGGCATTTTTGTAGTCTTTTTTGATGAGACTTTCTACTGACAACGTTAAGGAAACAAAAGGTGTTATAACATTTTGCTTTTTGAGTTTTTTTGCCTGTTGTACCGCTTCTTTAAAGTTTCCAACAGAGAGCATAGCTTCAAGGAGCTCTTTTTGTGTTTCAACGTTATCGGGTTGATAAACGAGTGCCTGTTTAAAATAATGAATGGCGAGATCTGTTTTATTTTCATGATTTGCAACCCTTCCAGCTAAATAAGCACCTGTAAATGAGTTTGTATGAATTGCAGAGCTTATTTTACTATAGGTGGGGGATGGTATCATCATGATACCCACAATAAAGAGGGTAAAAAGTCGGGATACCGTTGCAGAGCACATGGAGCTAATCCTTTTCAAGATAATCAATTGATGGTGTTGTTTATAGATCATATCTCATTACTTTGTTGAGAAATACTGCGATTCTTGCAAAGAATTCAGTTTACGCGCGCAATACAAAATTCAACAGTCTCAACGAGAGCATTATAAGCAAGATTTTCATTCATGGGAACAAGAGCATCAATTGCATATTTTCCATAGATGCGTGCTTGTTCTATTGTATCTGTGATACTATCATACTTTTCCATTAAGTGTTGTGCGTGTGCGAAGGATTCATCATTATTATTGCCATCTTCAAGTGCCTTTTTCCAGAAATCTTTTTCTAGCATATTCCCACGCTCATATGCGAGAATAACAGGCATTGTGATTTTTCCTTCTCTAAAATCATCCCCTATATTTTTTCCTAAGTTTTGAGCACTACCGCTATAGTCAAGTGCATCATCAATTAATTGGAAAGCTAAACCTAAGGATGTTCCATATTCACGTAATGAAGAACGCTCTTTATTTCCATAGCCAGCAATAATGGGTCCTACTTCAGCGGCTGCTGAAAAAAGTGCTGCTGTTTTTGCATCGATGATTTTGAGATATTCTGAAGGGCTGGTTTTTATATTTTTTGCGGCAGAAAGTTGCATAACTTCTCCTTCAGCAATAATTGCAGCAGCGTTGGCTAGGACAGAGAGCGCTTCTATGGAACCGACATCGACCATCATTTTAAAGGCCTGCCCCAATAGGAAATCACCAACAAGTACACTTGCTTGATTCCCCCAAATCATACGTGCTGTAGATTTTCCACGTCGTAAATTACTTTCATCAATCACATCATCGTGTAGTAATGTTGCTGTATGCATAAATTCAACAGCTGTTGCGAGTTTTATATGCCCGTCACTTTGATAACCGAACATATGAGCAGAAGCGAGCGTAATCATTGGTCGTAACCGCTTTCCCCCTGATGAAATAAGATGGTTAGAAATTTCAGGGATCATCTCAACCTCTGATTTTGCCATAGAGAGAATAAATTGATTTACGCGCTTCATATCTTGTTGAGTAAGATTGATAAGAGATTGAAGAGAAATTTGATTATTTCTTATTTGTTCTGGTTTGATGGCTGCACTCAATGTATTTACTCCTAGAGTATTTCAATGGACATATATAAATTCTATTTTATTGGTTAGCATAAAGGGGGTTTTGTTTTGACTCAAGCCTTTGATGTGGCTTTGAAATGTAAGCTTTGAATGATCTTGTCAAGAAATGTTCTTTAATAAGTGTAATGTTGTTGTTATAAAATGGTAAAAAAAATTAAAATGGTAGCTGAATAGCGAAAGTGCAATTTATACAAGGTGAACATTAGACTTTTAAATGGATAAAGCAACGAATCAGAGTGGTGAAACAATAGACAGTTTTCATCGCGGGAAATTTTATTTGGTTCAACCTCATAAATATGGCCATCGTTCTGGAATGGATGCGATGTTATTAGCTAGTTTGGTTCCAAGTGATTTAAAGGGCAAGGTTGTTGATTTAGGTGCTGGTGCTGGAGCTGCAGGGTTAGCTGTTGCTTCGCGTTGTCTGAAAGTTCATGTTACCTTAGTTGAACGTTCGGCTTTTATGATATCTTATGCTCAAAAAACGCTTATGCTAAAACAAAATAAACAATTTGCTGGCCGCATTTGTTTGCTAGAAGCAGATGTTACTTTCAAGGGGAATGAACGTATAAAAGCAGGTTTGATAGATAATAGCTTTGATTTTGCGATTATGAATCCACCTTTTAATAATCCTACTGATCGCAAGACACCTGATCAACAAAAATCTGAAGCACACGTTATGCCTGAAGCGATGTTTGATAATTGGTTGCGGAGTGCAGCAGCGATTGTCAAGCCAGGTGGATACTTAGGGCTCATTGCACGACCACAATCACTAGTAGATATTTTGCGTGCTTTAGAAGGGCGCTTTGGTGGTATTTGCATCGTTCCTGTGCATGCACGTGCAAAGACAGCAGCAATTCGTCTTTTATTTTACGCAAAACGAGGAAGCAGAGCAGCTTTATCTATTTTACCGGCACTGGTGATACATGAAGATAATGGTCATACTTTTTCACCACGGATTGATGCAATTAATAATGGATATATAAGCTTGTGGGAACTTTTGTAATGGTATCTTGTGTTTTTCAGTTTATTCTTTAAAGTCTACACTTTGTTACTAGGGAGGTTTAGCTTTTGTATGAAATTATATTTCTGGTTGTAATGTGGGGATTGATTGGCGCTTTTGGATGGTATCGCGTTGTTCCTTTTTGTTGTCCTGTCCTCTTTAATTTTTCTTAACTTATAAGGAGATTTTGTTTTGATTGACGTTATCAAGAAACTTGTTCCCCATCGTTTTTCTTCCAATAAATTAGAAATTCCTGTGGTTCGCCTTCAAGGGGCGATTATAGATTCATCAGCATCTATATCTCGTACGCTTTCCCTCAGTAGATGTGCCAGTCTTTTAGAGAAGGCTTTTGCGTACAAAAAAGCACCGGCTATTGCCCTTATTATCAATTCTCCTGGAGGTTCACCTGTACAATCGCGTTTAATCTTCAAGCGTATTCGTGATTTGGCAGAAGAAAAAAATAAAAAGGTTCTTGTATTTATTGAAGATATAGCAGCATCCGGTGGTTATATGATTGCTTGTGCAGGAGATGAAATTTTTGCAGATCCTTCTTCGATTGTTGGTTCCATTGGGGTGGTTTCAGCTTCCTTTGGTTTTCCGGAACTTTTAAAGAAAATTGGTGTGGAACGGCGCGTTTACACAGCAGGAAAGAACAAGGTTACACTAGATCCATTTCAGCCTGAAAAAAAGGCGGATATTGAGCATTTGAAATCTCTCCAACTGGAAGTACATCAAACTTTTATCGATTTAGTTAAAGAGCGGCGTTCTACAAAATTATCAAATGATTTGAATCTCTTTACAGGAATGTTTTGGAGTGGAAAAAAAGGCGTTGAACTTGGTTTGATTGACGGATTGAATGATGTACGTTCTGTTATTAAGGAGCGCTTTGGTAATGATGCAAAACTTCGACTTATTATGCCTCCAAAAAGTTTTTTAAGCCCTAAAACGCCTTCAGGAGTGACTGCTCATACAGTTTATACAGCAGTTGACAGTGCGTTGATGGCAGCAGAAGAGCGGGCACTTTGGCGGCGTTACGGTTTGTGAGGCCAAAAATCATTCGAGAGGAGATTTTATCTAAAAACAGATGATAGAAAAAAAGCTTGAAATGATACGAAAGTTTATTTTGTATAAGCATTCTCCATATTTATTACTTATTTAGAAAACAGTTAAGAATATTTCAAGCTGTTTATAGGGTTTATGCTACAGGTATGAATGAAAGGGGCATATTTATAAAAGAACTCTGTATAGGTTAATATTACGTCATATGATATCACATGTAAAAGCTTCGATCCAAAGACATTCTTATGTATTTACACCCATTAAATTGAATTTGGCTTTGCATGTTGTGGGGCAACGTGCTGATGGTTATCATTTAATAGAAAGTTTGGTTTATTTTAGTCTTAGCGGTGATTGCTTACACTATGCGTCTTGTGAAAGTGACCAGTTTGTTTTAACGGGGCCATTTGCAAAAGGGCTTGTTTCTCATTCAGATAATTTGGTTATTCGTGCACGAGATTTTATGCATAAGACTTTTCCTGAAAGTGCTCAACCTGCGTTTTTTCGACTTGTAAAAACATTACCTGTTGCCTCAGGTATTGGTGGTGGCTCAGGTGATGCTGCTGGGGTTGTAAGCATGTTGTATCAACAGTGGAATCTTGATTGCCCTTATGAAAAATTAGCAAAAATGAGTTTAGTTCTTGGTGCTGATGTACCCATGTGTCTTTTTGCATTAGAATATCAGCAGCCCCTTTTGGTTAAAGGGATTGGTCAAAAGATTATACGATTACAAGAGGCTTGTTCACTGGCAATGGTATTGGTTAATCATGGACAAGAGATTTCAACACAAGCTGTTTTTAAAGCGTTAGAGAAGCGTCATCATCCTTCTTTAAAAATTGATTCAGTCGCTTTAAAGACTGTTGATTCATTGGTTGAGGTTTTACAAGAAACGCGTAATGATCTTTTTTCTCCGGCATTAAAAATGGCACCTCAGTTAGCCGAAGTGTTATCTGTATTAGATGAATGTGGGTCTCTTTTTTCTCGTATGTCTGGAACGGGGGCAACTTGTTTTGGCATTTTTAAAAATCAACAAGCAGCGCAAAAGGCAGCTCTTTTTATCAAATCAATGTACCCAAATTGGTTTGTAAAACCGATCATGACTTTAGGAACTATTTGAGAAATAAAAACTTTTATTTTGTCTTGATTCTACTATACATAATGAAAAGGGTAACTAAAGAAATCTACTTTTTGTTTTTTAAACAAAATGAATACATGCTAGAATAATTTTTTAGAAGAAAAATGGACAATAGGATACTCTTTATCTCATGGTTTGTTTTTATCTTTTGTGTAAGAATTCGCAGAATGTTTGAAAAGCCATTTAAAACTGTAATGCTTGCAAAAAATAAGCAGGTTACAGAAATAAGTGTATATTTGTTGTATTTGTGATTTATCAAAGATGTTTAATTTGCCGCTTCAGCCAAATTTCTTGTGTGAATTGAATTTGCAGAAACAGGGGTTTTTTCATATAGCTGGTGTTGATGAAGTAGGACGAGGACCTCTCGCTGGACCGGTGGTAACGGCAGCAGTTATCTTGGATAAAGGTCATATTCCTGATGGATTAAATGATTCAAAAAAACTTTCTTTTCTTCAACGAAGTAGACTTTATCATGAAATTTTGCAAAGTGCATTGGCGGTTTCAGTTGCTAGTGTTTGCGCTCGTACAATTGATCAATCTAATATTAGACAAGCAACTTTAGAAGCAATGCGTCGCTGTATTAAAGGATTAGCTGTTTCAGCCCACTATGTACTTGTTGATGGACGTGATATTCCCTCTGGGTTGTCTTGTCCCGCAATTGCGTTGATTAAGGGCGATCAGCGTTCGGTTTCAATTGCAGCCGCATCTATTATTGCGAAGGTAACGCGTGACCGGATGATGGAATGTGCAGGACAAGTTTATAAAGGCTATGGTTTAGAGAAGCATGTAGGATATGCAACGTTAGTTCATCGTAGGGCTCTTAATAAATATGGTCCAATCGTAGGATTACATCGTTATAGTTTTGCACCACTAAAAGAACGTTATAGGAATGATGTATCATGACGATTCTACCACTCAATAGCGCTTCAATAAAAGAGGCAATAGCGCTTCTTGAACAAGGGAAGTTAGTAGCGTTACCAACGGAAACTGTTTATGGATTAGCAGGCGATGCGACCAATGGGAGGGCAATTTCTTCTATTTATTCTACAAAGGGTCGTCCGCAAATTAATCCTCTTATTGCGCATGTCAGCGGCATCGAAATGGCGGAACGTTATGTTAAAATCGACTTTCTTTCACGCCAATTAATGGAGGAATTTTGGCCAGGGCCTTTGACATTGGTTTTGCCTTTAAAGGAACAGCATAATATCCATCCTTTAACGACTGCCGGTTTGAATACATTGGCTATTCGTTTTCCAGACAGTCGTTTTGCGGAAGTTGTACAATATTTTGGACGCCCACTTGCTGCTCCTAGTGCGAATCAATCAGGACGTCTTAGTCCTACTTCCGCTGAGGCTGTTTTTGCATCTTTGGGGGAATCTGTTTCTTTGATATTGGATGGAGGATTTTCTAGAATAGGGCTTGAATCAACGATTATTAAGATTTGTGGTGAAAATATTTATCTTTTGCGTCCAGGGGGGCTTGCGGCTGATGAAATTGAAGAAGTTGTGGGGAAGCCTTTAAAACGGATAGATCAAAGGGCGGCAATTGAAGCTCCTGGGATGTTAAAGTCGCATTATGCTCCCAATGCCACGGTTCGTTTGAATGTAGAAAAGGTAGAAAGTGGTGAAGCGCTTTTAGCATTTGGTTCAAAGCGTGTTATGGGGGCTGAAAATGCTGTTTCTATTTTAAACCTTAGCGAAGATGGAAAATTGGAAGAGGCAGCCTCTCATTTATTTCAATATATGAAGGAATTAGATTCATTTAAAGTGAGATGTATCGCAGTAGAACCTATTCCATCATACGGATTAGGGGAGGCTATCAATGATCGTCTTATACGGGCTGCGGCTCCAAAGGAGAAATGAATATGGAGCAGGAATTAATTGAGGGGTTTAGGGAAATTGTTGGAGCCAAGTATGCTATAACAGATCAGACGTTGATTGCACCGTATTTGCTTGAAGAGCGTGGGCTTTTTCATGGAAAAACACCTTTACTTTTACGTCCATCTTCTTGCGCAGAGGTCTCATCGATTATGCAGTTAGCGAGCAAAACGCACACACCGATTGTACCACAGGGGGGGAATACAGGGCTTGTGGGGGGACAGCAACCAGATGAAAGAGGAGAGGGCGTTCTTTTATCCATGGAGCGATTAAATAAGATTAGAGCTATAAATCTTGAAGGAAATTTTGTTGTTGTAGAGGCTGGTGTTATTTTACAGGATTTGCAGAAAAAAGTGGATGAATCAGGTCGTTTTTTCCCTCTTTCTTTGGCATCTGAAGGTTCTTGCCAAGTAGGGGGAAATCTTTCGTCAAACGCTGGAGGGACAGCTGTTTTGGCTTATGGCAATATGCGTGATCTTTGTCTTGGTTTGGAAGTTGTTTTACCGGACGGGCGTATTTTAGATGATTTGCGTTTTGTTAAAAAAGACAATAGCGGTTACGATTTAAAAAATCTTTTTATTGGTGCAGAAGGCACATTGGGTGTTATAACCGCAGCCGTTTTGAAGATTTTTCCAAAAATAAAAGGAAAAGCAGTTGCCTTGGTGGGATTATATAGTCCGGCGAAGGCTTTAGAGTTTTTATCTCTGGCTCAAGAATATGGAGGAGGGATGTTGACAGGTTTTGAGCTTATGTCAAAGCTCAGTTTGCAAATGGCTTTAGATTATAAGATGTGTGAGAAGCCTCCTCTCCAGCAGAAACATGAATGGTATGTATTAATGAACATTTCATCGTTGCAAGGCAATGATGAGGCGTTATCGGTATTGAGTAGTATTTTAGAAGAAGCTTTAAAGAATGCGGTGATAGAAGATGCAGTTATTGCGCAATCTTTAAAACAGCAAGATTTTTTTTGGCAATTGCGAGAAAGTATATCATCGGCACAAAAGTTGGCGGGAGGATCTATTAAGCACGATATTGCAGTACCGCTTGCTTCCATTCCTGATTTTATTGCTGAAGCTGCACTTATTGTTGAAGATATTTCTCCAGGAGCACGGGTGGTTTGTTTTGGACACATGGGTGATGGAAATTTGCATTATAATGTTACACAACCTGTAGGGGCTGATACGACAGTATTTTTGCAGTTATGGTCAACAATGAACCATCACATTCATAGTTTAGTGATGAATTATAAAGGTGCATTTTCTGCTGAGCATGGAATTGGTCAGCTTAAGCGCGAAGAACTTCGTTCTTTTAAATCGCCTGTCGCATTGGATATTATGCAAGGGATTAAAAAAACGCTCGATCCTTTAGGGATAATGAATCCTGGAAAAGTATTATAATTCAAGAATGGTGATCATGCATTTTTGTTTAGATTTTAATAACCAAAAAAGAAACCAGTTGTTTTTTATTCAAACTTTTAATAATCCAATGAGAAAAAGCTGCTAAAGGGTGTATGTTATTTAAGATAAATTGGGATAATGTATATGGCTAATCAATGCTTTAATCAGGCAAAAGCGGTGCTTGAATTTCGGTTAGATCCGTGCCATTTGCCACAAACTACGACATATTTTTCATCCAAAACGGGCAATAAGGTAATTTGTTCGTTAAATGAGCGTGGTGTTTCTTTTAAAACGGATATGCCTTCAAGCTTATCGCATTTAATACCTCCTTACCATTTTCAAGGAATTGCAGCACGTACCGTAAAAACGCGTTCAGGAGAAAGAGCTGTTGCATTAGAATTACTTCATGCAGATGAGGAAGCTTGTATACCGCTTTTGGTTTCCAGAGATTTGAATAATGTTCTTCTGGATTGGCGGTTATGGGCGGATACTTATGGCCTTCCCATGCTTATGATCAATGAAGATAATCGCATTCTGGTTGTAAAAGATCGTTCTGATTTACATCGATTTTTTGGTACAACATCGTATTCTAGACAAAAGCGTTTTTTACTTCGTTATAGCAATCCGTTCGGCTTGCGTTTGGTGATTGCGAATCGAATCGCACTCCAGTGATATTAATATGCATTCATTGTTGTACTACCATCAGCATTTATCTTGTTGTGCCGTAAAACATCGTTGTTTGGGGCGGTAACATAAGGGGTGTAAACTTCACACATGAAGTGTTTTTAGAAGATATGGCGAATATTCTTAAGTTTGCTTGTAGGTCTTTGTGTAAGTGCAGCATATGAGTGGGAAGCAAGAGGACCCCGCTCAATGAGAATCCAGACTTTTACAGACGGGATTTGGTGTGACTTTTGGTTCTTGAAAACAAAGAGGAAGTCAATGATTGTAAATGAGAGTTTTTTGACACCATACATTGGCAGCAGGAATCTATTATGTAAAACGCTTTTTTCGGAGAGGTGAAAACGGCTTTTGTAACAATAGAAACTGTTTTTTGCGGTATAATTTTGGGTTTTTGCCACATTATTAAAACATCAGAAAATTACTGGAAGTGTTTTTAAATTTTTTTTAATAAATCATTTCTCCATTTTGAATGAGAGCTTTGAATATTGCAGAACATTCTTATTTCATCTCTCTTTTATAATCGAAATCATTTAGATAGAAAGGGTTATCGTAATATTGAGAGTTGGAAAATACAAAGATGGTATCGGTTTTTATCTTTATTCCAGAAAGATGGCAGAATGGATTTATACTATTTGCAGGTAGTGTCGTAAAATGGGAGTGATGAGCATGAGAGATATTGTTTAAGAATTTGTATGTGAATAACATAACTATCTTTTTTGGGCATTTTATTTTTCGTAAAAGCGGAATTTCATTAAAAAACGCGATAGATAAAAGAAATGATAGTATATATGTTTTTCTTCAGGATTTTATAAGAAAGAAAGTGTTTATAAAAATGAATGAGAAAATACGTTTAAAGTAAAGATAACAGTAAAATGATCATTTTATATTATATTCTCAGATTCAGAATTTTTTCCTATTTCATCATGAGTAGGTATCCTATTTACAATATTTGATTGTTCAAAGGAAAGCACACTCATTTTTTCAAAATTATGGTCAACGTAAAACAGTGAGAAAATTTGTGTATCATGCTCTTACGTGAAATCATCAAATTGTAAAAAAGAATAGTCAAAGGATTTAGTTTTTTCGCGCAATAGCTCGCCATCCGATATCGCGACGAACAAAACCCTCTGGCCAATCAATATAATCAACGGCTTCATAAGCACGTTTTTGTGCTTGCGTAATCGTTTTTCCTGTTGCTGTTATATTGAGAACACGTCCACCATTTGCAATGAGTTGTCCATTTCGTAATGCTGTACCAGCTTGAAAAACTTTCACATCGGGAAGAGTATCTATTTTATCAACGTTACGAATAACAGTCCCTTTTTGGGGAGAGTCTGGATAACCATTAGCAGCCATAACAACGGTGAGAGCAGTCTTTTCAGACCACTGAAGAGGTTTATTTTCAAGATTTCCTTGAGCTGCGGCAAGAAAAATTGGTAGAATATCATCTTTAAGGCGCATCATTAAAACTTGACATTCAGGATCACCGAATCGTACGTTAAATTCAATTAATTCGGGTCCTTTTTGCGTTATCATCAAGCCGACGAAGAGAATACCTCTAAAGGGGGCGCCCATTTCGTTCATGCTTTTTAAAGCTGGTTCAACAATTTCTTTAAGGGTACGATTCACTATTTCTTGGGTCATGATGGGTGCTGGTGAATAAGCACCCATACCACCGGTATTTGCTCCAGTATCTCCATCTCCTACACGCTTATGATCTTGAGCAGATCCAAAGGGAAGAGCAACTTTACCATCACAAAGGCAGAAGAAGCTTGCTTCTTCACCTTCCAGAAAAGATTCTACAACAATTTTGTTTCCTGCATCCCCAAATGCACTTTTGAAGCAGGCATCAACAGCGTTAAATGCTTCTTCTATAGTTGTTGCAACCACGACACCTTTGCCGGCAGCTAAGCCATCAGCTTTAATAACAATGGGAACACCTTGTTGATGAATGTAGGCTTTGGCTCTAGCGGCATCATTAAAGCATTGGTAACTTGCTGTAGGAATGTTATTCTTATGACATAAATCTTTTGTAAAAGCTTTTGAACCTTCTAGTTGAGCAGCTTTTTGAGTAGGACCAAATACACAGATGTTAGCGCTATTAAGAGAATCTGTTATACCTGCAACCAATGGTGCTTCTGGTCCTACAATCACAAGATCAATAGAATGTGCTTTACAAAAATCAATAATAAGGGGGTGATCATCAATGTCTAAATTAATATTTTCACCAAATTCTGTTGTTGCAGGATTTCCAGGAGCACAATATAACTTTGTTAGCAGTGGTGATGCTGCTATTTTCCATGCTAAAGCATGTTCTCGTCCACCTGAGCCAATAAGAAGAATATTCATTGCTTGCTCCTCTCATAGAAGATGATTAATTTCATCTCCTTCTCATAAGAATGAAATGTCTCTATCGCAAGACTAAAGGTAAATCATTTGATGAAAAAAAATAAAAATATCGCACCTGTTCAGTCCTATAATAGCCAAGGACGGGTTATGGATGCATCTTCCAAACAATGGGTCTATAGTTTACTTCCCTGTTCTTTATGGTTTTATGCGCAATTGGCGCGTTGGGATCGGCCTATCGGATGGCAATTGTTGATGTGGCCTTGTTTTTGGTCAACAACAATGGCTTTTCTCTCTTATGAAATGCATTATGATACTCTTTCATCAATGTTGCTTCATTGGGTTTGGTATCTTTTTCTTTTTTTTCTAGGATCCATCGCTATGCGAGGGGCAGGATGTACTTGGAATGATCTTATTGACCATAAAATCGATTCTCAGGTAGAAAGAACACGTTCTCGCCCATTGCCGACAGGTCATGTGAGTCGGTTTCAAGCAAAAGTTTTTATACTTGTGCAATGTTTGGTTGGTTTAGGCGTTTTATCACAATTTAATAGGTTTAGTTTTTTTCTCGGTATTTCGTCATTGATAGCTGTTGCATTTTATCCTTTTATGAAACGCGTAACATATTGGCCACAGTTTTTTTTAGGCGTTGCATTTAATTGGGGGGCATTAATGGGGTGGGCTGTTGTCTTTGGAAGTTTAAGCTGGTCACCGATTTTGCTTTATGTGGGATCAATCTTGTGGACCATAGGATATGATACAATCTACGCCCATCAAGATAAAGAAGATGACGCTACGGTTGGTGTGCGTTCTACAGCACTTCTCTTCGGTAAAGAAACCAAGCGTGCTTTAGTATTTTTGTATGGTGGTTTTGTACTGTTCGTGAGTTTAGCATTTTATTTAGCTGAAGTCCCTGTTCTCAGTTTTTTTGGGGTTTTTGTGGCAAGTATCCATATGTTTATTCAAATTAAAGTTATTGATATAGATGACAGTGCGCAATGTCTCAGGCTTTTCAAATCTAATTCGCTTATTGGTCTTGTGATTTTTGCTGGTTTAGTATGTGGTGGTATATGGATGATGTTTTATCCTGCAGCTTAACAACAAATTAGATAAAATCATATATTCTGATGATGAGGAGAGGAATGAAAATACAAAGATACTTTCATTAATTTTAAAGTGTATTATTTTTTCATGTTCAAAGCTTTTTGTATTTTATGATTAGTTTTATTCCAGATCTTTCTGGTTTGAAATAATGATTTTTTCAAATTTTATTGAAATAAAAATAGACTTTAGGAGGAATGAACAACTTTTTTAATTGAAAGTGCACTTTCTCTTATCAGAAATTACAAAAGTAAAATCATAATTTTTGCTGAATACCGTGTTTTCTCTTAAAAAAGCTTGTTGCGCATCTATTGTCTTCAAGCAATGCAGTAGGAGATATTATCAACCAACTTTTATAGTGAAAATAAAACTTTTCTATTGAAAGGAAACTAATCATTTTGTTTTAGAAATTTGCAAATAGAAAATAGTCATTGAACCCTTAGGAAGACAAAGTCTTCATAACGATAAAGCTTGAAGGATTAGGGATAAAGTTTTTGTTTTTTCCAATTGCTGTGTTCAACACAATCACGCGTAAAAAGCAGACGATCATGTAAACGAAATGGGCGATCACACCAGAATTCTATAGAAAGGGGTTTAACACGAAAACCAGACCAATAAGGTGGTCGTGGAATATTGCCTACTGCATAACGTGCAGTATATTGAGCAATTGCTTTTTCGAGCACAAAACGATTGTCTAATGGTTGAGATTGTTTAGATGCCCATGCCCCAATTCGACTCCCACGTGGTCGCGATTGGAAATAGGCATCCGCTTCCTGTTGACTTACTTTTTCAACAATGCCTCTAATTCTGACCTGACGACGGAGCGATTTCCAATGAAAACCTAAGGATGCCTTCATTGATTTTAAAATTTCTTGTCCTTTACAGCTTTCATAATTGGTATAGAAGACGAATCCTTGGGGACTGTAGTCTTTGAGGAGAACCATACGAACATTAGGAAGTCCTGTTTCGTCTACTGTTGCGAGTGCCATAGCATTCGGATCATTTATTTCGCTTATTGTTGCCTCTTCAAGCCATTTTGCAAAAAGTTCAAAAGGTTTTTGCATTTGCATAAAATGATCATCTGTTGGGATTTTATCGCTCATAGTGTCTCCAAAAGTCAGCGAGCATGGGTAAGGCATTTTCTTATTTACTTTGTCATCTCGAAGTAAAGTAGCATTTTTTCCTATTTTCAAAAAGTCAATGCTATCGTGTATTTTTATAGTGGTTCCATTATTTTTGTCTTTAGCATAGACGATAATGAGCTATATTAAATAAATATCTCATTTTATCTGGTATTTTAGTTTATTGATAGACATATAAAGAAAGAAGAAATTATTCTCTAGAATAGATTGATAAAGTTATGAGGGATATTGAAAACATATCCGTTGATATTTTGAAAACCAAAAAATTGAAAAGAGGGCAATATGCGTGATCCCTACACGATTCTGGGTGTGGCACGTACCGCAAAATCGCAAGAGATTAAATCAGCATTTAGAAAATTAGCAAAGAAGTATCATCCAGATCACAATAAAGATGATGCAAAGGCTAAAGAAAAGTTTGCTGAAATTAATCAAGCTTATGAAATTATAGGTGATAAAGATAAAAAAGCACAATTTGACCGCGGTGAAATTGATATGGAAGGAAAACCACTTTATCAAGCCTATGGTGCTGGTGAGAATTTTAACAATAAACAAAATCCTTTTTCAGGAAGAGCGAGAGGATTTGATTTTTCCTCTTCAGGTGGTGCAGGTTTTGATGCGAGTGATATTTTTCGCGATCTGTTTGGGGGAGGCGGTAGCTTTTCGAATTCCACACACTATAATCGCCCTCAACAAGGAGCACATATTCGTGCTAATCTTGCCATAACATTAGAGCAGATGGTTGGCGCAGAAAAGGTGGAAGCCGTTTTTCCTAATGGAAAAAAGTTAAAAATTAAACTTCCAGATTATATTGAAGACGGGCAAACTATTCGTTTAAAAGGTCAGGGAGAAGAGGTTCCTCATGGGCAAGCAGGAGATGCATTAATAACCATTCAGATTCAAAAACATCCTCGTTTTCGGGTTGAAGGAAGGGCACTTCATCTTGATTTACCAGTTTCTCTTAAACATGCTGTTTTGGGAGCAAAAGAAGAAGTTGAGACATTGGAGGGACGTGTGGTTTTAACGATTCCTGCTTGGTCAAGTTCTGATCGCGTTTTACGGTTGAAAGGAAAAGGACTTCGTTTAAAAAGTGGTACAAGAGATGATCTTTATGTGCATGTTCGTATTATGTTGCCGGAAGGTAAAAATGTTGCGCTAGAACAGTTTTTGCAAATGCAAAAAGATTAAATTTTAATTTTTTTTATATATAAAGCATAGTTTTTGCTTGATTTTAAACCAATTACTTGAAGAAAAAGTTGACCTGTGTCATAGGCAAATGAATAATATTAATTTTAAGTAACAATGGGGCAGTGCTAATGGCTAAGGGTAATGGTTTATTGTACGGTAAGCGTGGCTTAATTTTAGGGTTGGCCAATAATCGCTCCATCGCTTGGGGAATTGCTAAAGCGGCGAGTAGCGCAGGGGCAGAGCTTGCTTTTACCTATCAGGGTGAAGCCATGAAAAAGCGTGTTGAGCCTTTGGCTGAAGAATTAAAGGGATTTGTTTGTGGACATTGTGATGTTTCTGACAGTGCTTCTATTGATTCAGTCTTTAGAGCCATAGAGAAGAAATGGGGCAAACTCGATTTTTTAGTTCATGCTATTGGTTTTTCTAATAAAGATGAATTAAGTGGTCGTTATGTTGATATCAGCGAATCAAATTTTATGATGACCATGAATATTTCCGTTTATTCCCTAACAGCTCTAACAAAGCGTGCAGAAAAGTTGATGCCGGATGGCGGTTCAATCTTGACACTGACCTATTATGGTGCAGAAAAGGTTGTTCCCAATTATAATGTCATGGGGGTTGCTAAAGCAGCTCTTGAAGCGAGCGTGAAGTATTTAGCGGTAGATTTAGGTCCCAAAAATATTCGTGTTAATGCGATATCTGCTGGACCGATTAAAACGTTAGCAGCTTCAGGTATTGGTGATTTCCGTTATATTTTAAAATGGAATGAATATAATGCTCCATTACGCCGTACAGTAACAATTGAAGAGGTTGGTGATTCTGCTCTTTATTTTCTTTCAGATTTGTCTCGTTCTGTTACTGGTGAAGTTCATCATGTCGATTCGGGTTATAATATCATAGGTATGAAAGCAGTTGATGCACCAGACATTTCTGTCGTTAAAGAATAAAGTTTGGTTTATAGGGTTTTATTGAACAGCGGTAATTTGACCAAATTAAAAGCGGCTGAGAGTATTTTGGAACAAAGAGCTGTCTTGTGTATAACTCAACATATGTTGTCGTTGGCGTATATTTGACAGAGAAACGGATCTTTTTTCATGTCGCATAATACATTTGGTCATTTGTTTCGTGTAACCACATGGGGTGAAAGTCATGGTGCTGCTCTTGGTTGTGTCATTGATGGTTGTCCGCCTGGAATTATTTTTACTCTTGCAGAAGTTCAAGCTTATCTTGACAAACGGAGACCAGGACAATCCGTATATACAACGCAGCGACGCGAATTGGATCAAGTAGAAATTCTTTCAGGAGCTATCGCTCAGGACAATGGGACGGCATTGGTTACAACAGGTACACCAATTTCTCTGTTGATTAGAAATACAGATCAGCGTTCGAAGGATTATAGCTCGATTGCCCATCAATATCGTCCAGGACATGCGGATTATACTTATGATATTAAATATGGCATTCGTGATTTTCGAGGAGGAGGGCGTTCTTCGGCAAGGGAGACAGCAGCACGTGTTGCAGCGGGTGCATTTGCACGTAAAATTGTTCCTGGTTTGGTGGTTCGAGGAGCAGTGATAGCAATTGGTCCTCATAATATTAATCGTGATCGTTGGGATTGGTCAGAGGTTGATAATAATCCTTTTTTTACACCTGACGCAGAGATGGTTCACATTTTTAGTGATTATATCAGTAAACTCCGTAAAGAGGGGACATCTGTTGGTGCGGTTGTTGAGATCGTTGCAGAAAATGTTCCGGCAGGTTTAGGAGCACCTATTTACGCAAAACTGGATCAAGATATTGCATCCTTCCTTATGTCGATTAATGCAGTAAAAGGAGTTGAAATTGGGGATGGTTTTGCGGCAGCCCGCATGAAGGGAGAAGAAAATGCCGATGAAATGCGGATGGGAAATGATGGAAAACCACTTTTTTTATCCAATCATGCTGGTGGTATTTTAGGGGGAATATCGAGTGGACAGCCAATTGTTGCACGTTTTGCTGTCAAGCCTACTTCATCAATTTTAACGCCTCGTCGCTCTATTGATGTTGATGGTCATGATGTAGATGTTATAACGAAGGGACGTCATGATCCATGTGTTGGGATTCGCGCTGTTCCCATTGGTGAAGCGATGGTTGCTTGTGCTATTGCGGACCATTATCTAAGACATCGCGGTCAAGTTGGGTGAGTGAGAAGGTGAATAATGGTGTATGATGAAGAAAAAATTGTTTCTGCACTTAAAGCTTTTGAACGCGGTGAAATTGTTGTGGTGACAGATGATGATGACCGTGAAAACGAAGGTGATTTAACTGTTGCTGCTGTCCATTGTACAGAAGAAAAGATGGCATTCATCATTCGCCACACAACAGGGATTGTTTGTGCACCTATGCCAAAAGAAGAAGCACAACGGTTTCATCTTGCTCCTATGGTGCCAGATAATAATTCAGCACATCGGACTCAGTTTACTGTTACTGTGGATTTTAAACATGGGATAACGACGGGTATCTCCGCACACGACCGCACATTAGCGGTTCGCAATCTTGCTAATCCAAATGCTGGTGCTCACGATTTTATTCGTCCAGGACATATTTTCCCTTTGATTGCGCATGAAGGCGGGGTTCTTATGCGTTCAGGTCACACGGAAGCGGCTGTTGATTTATGTAAATTAGCTGGTTTACCGCCAGTTGGTGTTATTGGTGAGTTGGTCAATGATGATGGCAGTGTTAAACATGGAGATGAAGTTACAAAATTTGCACAAGAACATCGATTGCATATGATAACGGTTGCGGATTTAATCGCTTATCGTCAGCGCAAAGAAATGTTGATCAGGCATGTTGGAGAAATGGCTATTGAAACACCAGTAGGACCTGCTATTGTTCAGAGTTATCAACTCCCTTGGGAAACAGTTCAGCATGTTGCAATCGTTTTTGGTGATCTTGGTGATGGTGAAGATATTCCTGTACGTTTGCATCGTGAAAACATTATGAATGATGTTTTTGGTCAAGCGTCAGATGTTACCGCTATCATGCAGCGTATGATGGAAAAAGAAAAACGGGGTGTTTTTGTTTATTTACGTCAAGGATCAGTTGGTATTGATGAAAAATCAGCTATGAGCATTCAGGAAATGGCAAAAGACGGTTCAGAAAACCATATACAGGCAATTGAACGTGAAGAAGAATGGCGACAAATTGGTTTAGGATCACAAATTTTGAAACATTTAGGAATCAGTTCTGTTATTGTTTACACTTCTAAAGAACGTCATTATTTAGATTTAGAAGGTTTTGGAATTCGTATATCCAGAATAGATATTTTGTGAGGTTCATATGAAAAAAGAAATACAAGAGGGGGATATTACGACCTTAAGTTTTGAGCAAGCGCTGAAGCAACTTGAAGTTATTGTTGAAAATTTGGAACGTGGCGATGTGCCTTTGGAACAATCCATAGATATTTATGAACGTGGTGAAGCGCTTAAAAAACATTGTGAAAAACTCTTGAAAGTTGCTGAAGCTAAAGTTGAAAAAATTCAACTTTCAGAAGGAGGTTCTCCAGAAGGAGTAGAACCACTTGATGCTCAATAATATTAAATATTTTTGGATATTTATTGCGGGATTAAGCAGTGCAATAATCTTATTTATAGAAAGCAAATTTTATTGGTTTCTTTTTTATAAAATAAGTTAAAAATGAGAAAAATCATAAATCATCTCAAATAGAGATTTTTCAGTAAAAAAGATGCAAAACTGTCAATGAAAGAGTAGAGAAGATGTATTTTTATCGTTGCGTTCTCTTAAGTTAAGGTGATAGGAGGGAGTTTTTTTGTCTCATATCTTAACACCATTGCTTGACCGTATTTGTTTCCCGCAAGATTTGCGGGCTTTGCCTGAGTCTGATTTAGTACAGTTGGCTAATGAGTTGCGGGCAGAAACAATTGATGCGGTTTCTGTAACAGGTGGTCATCTTGGGGCAGGACTTGGTGTTGTTGAGCTCACTGTTGCATTACATTATGTTTTTAATACACCAGAGGATAGGATTATTTGGGATGTTGGTCATCAAACCTATCCACATAAGATTTTAACGGGGCGTAGAGAAAAAATACGTACATTACGTCAAGAGGGAGGATTATCAGGTTTCACAAAACGTTCAGAAAGTGTGTATGATCCATTTGGAGCGGGCCATTCGTCTACTTCTATTTCGGCGGGTCTTGGCATGGCGGTAGCGAGTGCTTTGAAGGCAGAGACAAGACGCAATATTATCGCTGTTATTGGTGATGGTGCAATGTCTGCGGGCATGGCTTATGAAGCAATGAATAACGCTGGTGCTTTGGATGCGCGCTTGATTGTTGTTCTTAATGATAACGATATGTCTATTGCACCGCCTACAGGTGCTATGAGTGCACATCTTGCACGACTAGTTTCTCGTCCTGCTTATCGTCATTTGCGTGAACGCGTAAAGATGTTGAGCGAAAAATTGCCAAAGTTTTTTTTGGATAAGGCACGTCGTTCAGAGGAATTTGCGCGTAGTTTTTTGGTTGGGGGAACGTTATTTGATGAGCTTGGCTTTTATTACGTGGGACCCATAGATGGGCACAATTTAGGGCATTTATTACCCGTTTTAAAAAATATTCGTGAATGTCCTAATGGTCCAGTTTTGGTGCATGTCGTCACCCATAAGGGAAAGGGATATCCACCTGCAGAAGCATCTTCTGATAAATATCATGGTGTTAATCGTTTTGATGTTACGACAGGAAAACAGGTTAAAGCATCAAGTAATATTCTACCCTATACCAAGGTATTTTCTGAAGCCTTATCAGAAGAAGCGCGCCATGATGATAAGATTGTGGGCATAACAGCAGCGATGCCAACAGGGACAGGCCTTGATGCTTTTGCAGAAAAATTTCCTGAAAAAATGTTTGATGTTGGTATTGCTGAGCAACATGCCGTAACTTTTGCGGCAGGACTTGCTTGTGAAGGGTATAAGCCTTTTGTTGCAATTTATTCTACTTTTTTACAGCGTGCTTATGATCAAATTATTCATGATGTATCAATTCAAAAATTACCGGTACGTTTTGCTATTGACCGAGCAGGTTTTGTGGGGGCAGATGGTGCAACACATGCTGGAAGTTTTGATATTGTTTTTTTGTCCACTCTTCCTGAGTTTGTTGTTATGGCACCTTCAGATGAGCTTGAATTGATGCATATGGTACGTACAGCTGCAGCCTATGATCAGGGTCCCATTTCTTTTCGTTATCCACGTGGTGAAGGTCTTGGTATAGATTTACCGCAACGTGGTGAGTTATTAGAAATTGGAAAAGGGCGCGTTCTGCGTGAAGGAAATAGGATTGCTTTGGTTTGTTTTGGAACGCGGATGTCAGAAGTGTTGCAAGCTGCTGATGCGTTGGAGGTTGAAGGATTATCTACAACAGTTGCAGATGCACGGTTTGCAAAACCTTTAGATAAGGATTTGATTCGTCGTTTGGCACGTGAGCATGAAGTTTTGGTGACAATTGAAGAAGGTGCAATCGGTGGGTTTGGAGCACACATATTACAATTTTTAGCGCAAGAAGGGCTCTTAGAGCATGGTTTGAAAGTTCGTACACTAAAACTTCCTGATGAATATTTGAGTCATGGTTCACCAGAAAAAGTTCTTTCACGTGTCGGACTTGATGCTATGGGTATTTTAAATACGGTTTTTACTGCTCTGGGACGCGAGATTCGAACGGGATAGAAAATTCAAGTATGAGATGGCTTCCAGAAAAAGGCTCGATATTCTTTTAGTTGAAAGAAACTTTTTTACGACACGTTCACGTGCACGTGATGCAATTATACGCAAAACTGTTAAAGTTAATGGCAAAATAGTTTTTAAAGCTGGGCAAATTGTTTTTGATGATGCAGAAATTTTTGTTTGTGATCCAGCGCAAAATTATGTGTCCCGTGCGGCATTGAAATTGATTTCTGCACTTGATGCATTTCCGATTGTAACCGATAAAGTGACAGCCATTGATGTTGGGGCATCAACAGGTGGTTTTACACAAGTTCTCTTAGAGCGTGGAGCGGCCCATGTCATTGCTGTTGATGTTGGGCATCATCAATTTGATGCACGTTTATTGGGCAACAGGGCTATAACGTTATTAGAAGGCTTAAATGTTAGAGATTTTCAACAGGAACATTTAGGCGGTAGGGAAATTGATCTTATCGTTTCCGACGTCAGCTTTATTTCTCTTAAACTTGCATTGCCTCCCGTTTTATCTTTAGCCAAGAAGGGTGCTCAAGCTGTTTTATTGGTAAAGCCTCAGTTTGAGGTTGGTCGTAAGCACCTTGGAAAGGGAGGAATATTAAATCCATCAAGTGCTAAAAAAACCGCTGAGGCACTTTTTATCTGGTTAGATACTCAAACAGGGTGGCGTGCAAAAGGTTTACTTCCTTCACCCATTACAGGTGGTGATGGCAATGTGGAATATTTACTATTCGGAGAAAAACAAGAGTGAACGATAATGTGATAATCGACTATATTGGAGCAAATGGTTATGGTACTTCCAAGACGTCCCACGGTTTTATTTATGTTCCTTTTACTTTACCGGGAGAGTGTGCTGAAATTACTGTTCATGGAAAATATGCAACATGTATAGCATTAAAAGAAAAATCACCAGAACGTGTTGATGCTCTTTGTCAGCATTTTGGAGAATGTGGAGGGTGTGCTCTTCAGCATTGGCATACTGATGCTTATTGCGTATGGAAACGACAATTAGTTGTTGATGCACTTAAAAAGTATGGACTTAATAATGTTGTTGCGCCTTTAATAGAATGTAAACCCTATAGCCGACGTCGGATGACGTTAACAGCATCCATGACCCCACAGGGGCAAAAAGTTGGTTTTAATCGTTATCTCTCTCATGAGATTATAGCTCTTGAAGAATGTCCAGTGACGCGTTTAGAGATTATGTCTAAACTAGATGATATCAGGTCACTTTGTGCTCTTGTAAGCAATCATGCCAAACGGTTTCATATAACGATAACATCTGTTGAAAACGGTTTAGATATCGCTTTAAGCGGTTGTGTTATACGCGATGAGCGTGTTCGTCAGAAAATGATCAGTGCTGCTCTTTCATATGGGATTATACGTTTATCTGTTGACGGAGAAGTTTTGGTTGAGCAAGAAAAACCATTGGTTTATTTTGGAGATGTCCGTGTTGAATTTCCTTCTGGTGGTTTTCTTCAAGCAACTTGTGAAGCTGAACATATAATGGGCAATATTATTTTGACTCATTTAAAAAAAGCAAAGAATGCTCTTGATTTGTTTTCAGGGGTAGGAACATTTGCCTTGCGTCTGGCAAAAAAGATGAATGTTCATGCAGTAGAAAATAATGAAGATGCATTAAGAAATCTAAATACAGCAGCACGTTTTGCAACTGGTTTAAAAACAGTCACTTGTGAAAAACGTGATCTTTTTCGCCATCCACTTTCTGTAAAGGAACTTGAGTGTTTTGAAAGCGTTGTTTTTGACCCTCCTCGCGCTGGAGCAGAGGAACAAGTACATGAACTGGCAAAGGCAACAATATCACGTGTTGTGGCAATTTCGTGTAATCCCGTTACATTTGCTCGTGATTTATCTTTTCTTGTTGCAGGGGGATATACAGTAGAAAAAATCATACCAATTGATCAATTTTTATGGTCGCCACATGTCGAAGTTGTTGCTGTTTTGAGCAAAAATAAAAAGAAGAAAAGTTGGAAGCTTTAGCCTGAAAGTTTTTTTGACATAGTTCATTTGAGTATTATTATAAAATCTCTCTAAAATTTATCTACAATAATAATCTTTTTCTCGTTGAGTTAACGAGCACTGAATGTAGAAAGTGTTTTTTATTTTAAACTTTTTTATTATGAAACATAAAAGATAGTTGCTCCACTACTCCATACAAAAGACGAATGTATCATAAAGAATGTGTATTTAAGCAAACACCATCGTAATATTGGCCACTTCCTAATGTTGCTATAGCTCTTGGCACTTGAGATGGTTCATTATAGGTATTTTTAGTTCTTTCTTGTACAGTTTTACTCCATGCATTTCCCCCCGCTTGTAACGTACAAACGAATAATCTTAATTGATTCAACAGACACAAATTTAAAATGAGAGAATCTTACGGTGTTCAAGGTTCTAATTTAAATATGAATAACGTTCAATTATCTTTATAAATCAATGTTTGTAGCAAAAATTCATCCTTCACAAGACCATCTTGATAAACGAGAAGGGGCAGTATTGAATATTGGGAAGGAATGAGCAAGCTTACTTCAACGCAGTTCCACCGATTGTCATATTATTAATCCGTAGATGAGGTTGTCCAACACCAACAGGAACGTTTTGTCCTGCTTTTCCGCACATACCAATACCATTATCCAGTTTACTATCATTTCCAATCATTGTGATACGTTTCATAGCATCCGGTCCATTTCCAATAAGAGTTGCGCCTTTAATTGGTGCACCAATTTTACCATTTTCTACTCGGTATGCTTCAGTACACTCAAAGACGAATTTTCCAGAAGTAATATCAACTTGTCCTCCACCAAATGAAACAGCATAGATACCACTTTTAAGTGAAGAAAGGATTTCTTCAGGTGTTTTATCTCCTCCTAGCATGATTGTATTGGTCATTCGTGGCATTGGTGCATAAGCATAAGATTCACGCCGTCCATTTCCAGTTGATTTACCTCCCATAAGCCGTGCATTAAGCCTGTCTTGCATAAAACCAACGAGTTTTCCATCTTCAATGAGAACGTTATATCCTGAAGGCGTCCCCTCATCATCGACAGTGAGAGAGCCACGGCGTTGTGGAATTGTTCCATCATCAACAACTGTAACACCTTTTGCCGCAACTTGTTGTCCTAAAAGTCCAGCAAAAGCAGATGTTTTTTTGCGATTAAAGTCACCTTCCAAACCATGACCTACGGCTTCATGGAGCATAACGCCAGGCCATCCATTGGCTAAGACAACATCAAAAGATCCTGCAGGTGCTGCTTCTGCTTCTAAATTTGTTAAAGCCATACGTAAGGCTTCATCCGCGGCTTCTTTCCAATTGTCTTCACGAATAAATTGGTTAAATGCTTGTCGCCCCCCACATCCATAGAAACCATTTTCACGTCGATTGCCTTCAGCGGCGACCACAGATATAGAAAGTCGTACGAGTGGACGAATATCACGAACCAAATATCCATCTGCACGTAAAATTTCAACATGTTGTAGCGAGCCGGAAAGAGAAACAGTCACTTGATGTAATTTATCATTTTTCGCACGTAAATAGGCATCAATTTTTTGCAAAAGAGCACTTTTTTCTTCAAATGACGGAGCATCAAGGGGATTATGCGGTTGATAAAGTCTCTTGTTTGTTTGTTGAGGTGCTACACTATAAGGTCCAGCATGATTATTATAGGTAACAGCTTTAGCTGCTTCACAAGCACGCTTGAGTGCAGCAGCTGATAATTCATTAGAATGTGCATATCCGGTAGCTTCTCCAGCAACGACACGCAGACCAAACCCCATATCTTGATGGAAAGAGCCGTTTTTAAGCTGTCCATTATCAAATAAAAGAGCTTCGCTTTCTGTATACTCAAGGTAAAGTTCGCCATCATCCGCATGATGAAGCGTTTCCTGTACAAGAGACTGCACTTTAGAGGAAGCAATATCAAAATGATCAATCAGCGATTTCATAAGAATTATCCTATTTTTACGGGGGATGAGAAGATTTTTATTGATCTAAATTAAGGGGCTCTCAAAATATACGATGAGATTTTAATTGTCCAATGTGTGTCGATTTTATTCATGTTGGTAAGGTTGCATAGGCGTCGCTAAGACCCTGAAGGTCAACCAGACCTCCAATTCCTTGCTCTGGAGTTGTGAAGATAAAATAGGTTGCCATTTTTCCTTTTAAAAAGAGTTGTAATATGTCTTCTTTCAGAAAAGCTTCAGCAACACAATTATCACCAAGACAACGACGATATTCCATTCTTCCCATATCTTTATCGTCAATTTTAATGCCAACACCAGGACGTAACTCAACGCGAATCGGAACAAAAACACGCATCAAAGCGCCTTGCTTTTGAGGAAGTTTATAAAAGGTAACGCGGAGGGTAATATCATGACGACCTTGTGTATGGACGTTTTGTACAACTTCACACTGCATATTAGGGGTACCTGGTGGTAGAGCACAAACCTTTGTCCATGCACCATAGGTTTGTGGAGCAGGGACATCTTGTGCATAGGGTGTTTGTGCAAATGCATGACTGATAAAACTACTATAAAGTGTGTAAAGAACAGCACCAATAAAAAAAGTTTTTTTGAGTAATTTATAAAGTATCACAGAAAATCCTATCCGACTCAACACCCAAAACCATGCATAGATTTACATAAAAAAATGAATTCCCCATAAAAAACCATAACACAAAATCAGTATTTACCCAAATATATTAATTCATATGATATATTTTTATGATACATTTGTAATGTGGAGAGAACGTTGATTGAAAAAATGTATTTTTATTGCCAATATTTCCATTTACTTTTAGGGGATACGTGCGAAAGAGATATTTCATATTTTCTCAAAAATACGATTGGTCTTAATTGGTCATTTCCATACGCTAGATAATATTTGTCAGATAATATTGGGTTTGTGAATGACAGAAATGGAAAAGAGCTTTGAGTGGAATGTCAGTTTCAGAAGAGTTATCGGTTGTGAATGGTAAATCAACGCCACCAAAATCCGGTATTGGTGATTACATCACATTATTAAAGCCACGTGTTATGTCTCTTGTGGTCTTTACGGCTCTGGTTGGTTTGCTTGTATCGCCTGTTCCTATCAATCCGTGGTATGGTTTTTTAGCAATTTTATGTATTGCTGCTGGTGGCGGTGGTGCGGGAGCACTGAACATGTGGTATGATGCTGACATTGATGCTGTGATGGAACGGACTAAAAAGCGTCCTATTCCCATGGGTAAAATCAGCTCTCAAAGGGCATTTATTTTTGGCATGGTTCTTTCTATGCTCTCGGTATTGGTTATGGGAAGCTTCATTAATTGGTTTGCGGCATTTTTTCTTGCATTTACGATTTTCTTTTATGTCGTTATCTATACAATTTGGTTAAAGCGTATCACACCACAAAATATTGTTATTGGTGGTGCTTCTGGGGCTTTTCCACCAATGATTGGATGGGCCGTGACAACAGGGACAGTGAGTATTGATAGCTTTTTATTATTTTTAATCATTTTTATGTGGACCCCCCCTCACTTTTGGACTCTTTCTTTATTTTCATCTCTTGATTACGAGGCTGCAGGTATCCCTATGATGCCTAATGTACGAGGTGAACATTCAACAAAAAAACAGATTTTATTTTATGCTATTTTGATGGCATTGTGTGCTGCTGCTCCTTGCTTTACTGGTCTTGGCGGAATTTTTTATGGTATTTTTTCAACAATTTTAAGCATTATCTTTATTTATTTTGCCTATCGTTTGTGGAAAGCTGATACACATAATGAAACTATTTTGATGGCAAAAAAACTATTTTTCTTTTCATTACTTTATTTGGCAGCTATCTTTGGGGTTCTTTTGATTGAATCTCTTGTTTGGTATTTTATCGCTCTTTAGGAGCGTGAAAATATAAAAAACAAATTTTAAAAGAGCTTTCCTACAAGAAGATACTATAAAGTATGTTTTTATGTAAAAGATGGTATTGCACGTTTTTTTGCATTGATTATTCGTGCATAAGGATAAGTTGTTTGATTATGATACTAAAGCTATAGAGATTAAGGATGATTTATGTCTGGACTTCCTCCTTTAACGATACGTCTTTGTGGTCCACGTGGATTTTGTGCAGGGGTTGATCGTGCTATCCAGATTGTTCTTCTTGCATTAAAAAAGTATGGTGTTCCAGTGTATGTTCGTCATGAAATTGTACATAACCGCTATGTGGTTGAGGGATTGCAGCAACGGGGCGCTGTTTTTGTTGAAGAACTTGATGAGATTCCAGAAGAATATCGCACTCAACCGGTTGTTTTTTCTGCCCATGGTGTACCAAAATCTGTATCAAAAGAAGCAAAACGCTATAATTTGTTTTATCTTGATGCAACATGTCCGTTGGTCTCGAAAGTTCACAAACAAGCGATACGGCATCAACGTCACGGTCGTCATGTTATATTGATTGGTCATGCTGGTCATCCTGAGGTGATAGGAACGATGGGACAGCTTGAAGAAGGGGCTGTGACGCTCATTGAAACGATAGAAGATGCTTTGCATTATCAACCAAGGGATCCAGATAAATTAGGATTTGTGACACAAACAACGCTTTCTGTTGAAGATACTGCAGGAATTATCGATATATTACAACAACGTTTTCCTACATTAGCAGCCCCAGCGGCTGAGTCAATTTGCTATGCGACAACGAATCGACAAGATGCGGTTAAAGCCGCGGCAAAAGGGAGTGATTTGTTTTTGATTGTTGGAGCACCAAATTCTTCTAATTCGCGACGTTTAGTCGAGGTTGCTGAAAAGTCTGGTGCGCGACAAGCTATTTTAGTTCAGCGCGCTGATGAAATTAATTTTGAAAACCTAAAAGCTCTTTCTGTTGTCAGTCTTTCAGCAGGGGCTTCCGCTCCTGAAATTATTATTGATGAAATTATTTCAGCATTTCGTGAGCGTTATGATGTCACAATAGAATTGGCTGAAACAGTGGTAGAAACGGAAAAGTTTTTAGTGAGTCGCGAATTACGTGATGTCATTTTAACCTCTCAAGATATGGCTTTTGTTAATGGTCAAGAAAATAGTACAAAAAATGAACATCAAGATACAGACATGTCTAAAATGAAAGCAGAATAATGGCCGTTTATACAGATATTCATCCAAATGATTTAAAAGCGTTTTTAACAGGTTACGCAATAGGGTCGCTTTTGTCTTATCAAGGTATAGAGGAGGGGATTGAAAATTCTAATTTTATGTTAGAGACAACACAAGGACGATTTATTCTAACACTTTATGAAAAGCGTATTTCAAAAGATGATTTACCTTTTTTTTGTAGCTTAATGCAGCATTTAGGACAGCGTGGAATTCCTTGTCCTCAACCTGTTATTCAAAATGATGGCATGATGATCAGTGAACTAGCAGGTCGTCCTGCTGCTATTATTACTTTTCTGGAAGGAGAGTGGATCCGCCAGCCCAATATAGATCATTGTGGTGAAGTGGGGACGGGATTAGCACAATTGCATTTAGCAGGACAGGATTTTACACTCAGTCGTAAAAATACTCTTTCTGTTATGGATTGGCAGCTATTGTGGCAACGTTGTCAAACAAAAGAAGATGCATTATTAAAAGAATTTGGACAAAAAATTGAGTGGGAATTGGTTTTTTTACAAGAAAACTGGCCATTAAATTTACCAACAGGCATTATTCATGCGGATTTATTTAATGATAACGTCTTTTTTGTGAATCATCGTCTTTCTGGGATGATAGATTTCTATTTTGCTTGTAATGACTTTTTTGCTTATGATTTAGCGATCTGTTTAAATGCTTGGTGCTTTGAGCCTGATCATTCCTATAATCTTACCAAAGCACGTAAGTTATTGGAAAATTATCAAAAAATAAGACCATTGATCCCTTTAGAATTGGACAAGATGGTTTTATTAGCTCGTGGTGCATCTCTACGTTTCTTACTCACACGCCTTTATGATTGGTTTAATACACCGCCTCATAGCTTTGTTATTAAGAAAGATCCATGGGAATATTGGCACAAGCTTTGTTTTTTCAGTAATGTAAATTCGCTAAGTGAATTAGGTTTTTAAATTTTATGGCAACTCAACAAAAAGTCGTTGAAATTTATACAGATGGTGCTTGCTCAGGGAATCCTGGAATTGGAGGGTGGGGGGCAATTTTACGCTGGAATGGTCATGAACGCGAGCTTTATGGCGGTAAGGTCCATACGACAAACAATCAAATGGAACTCATGGCGGCAATTTGTGCATTAAAGGCGCTTAAAGAGCCCTGTTTGGTCGACCTTTATACAGACTCAGTTTATGTGCGTAATGGGATATCTAAGTGGATTGAGGATTGGAAAAAGAATAATTGGCGCACCGCATCAAAAAATCCTGTTAAAAATATGGAGCTATGGCAAGCTCTTGAGGATGTTTGTTCTTGTCATACAGTCAGGTGGCACTGGGTAAAAGGGCATGCGGGACATCCAGAAAATGAACGCGCTGATGCACTTGCTCGCAAAGCAATTACGCAATATCGCAACAATGGACATTTTCCAGCATAATTGCTGTTTGAGAGCCTTTCTCTTTTATCACGGAGTTGTAAGAGAGGGGGGCTGCGTATGAAATATGAATGTTCCACTTAAGGCGTGATCTTTAAAAGAAACAGTGTAAAAAATTTTTTGGTTTATTTCTTCTGGTACGAAATAGATCGGAGCACTAAAGAGCGTATATTTCGCGTTATCACTGACTTTTTTTGCTGCTCCAATTTGCATTTCTCCTCCATCTAAAAAGAGAGAGGAAGGAGTTGTTTTGTCGTTATTTTTTATTTTTAGAAGAAGAGTATTGTTATTTTTTTCGGCGCTTATTTTGAGTGTATTCTGCATCATGCGAGGCAAAGAATCTTGGGCATTTTTTAAGAAGGAAAGGGGAAGATGTTTGTTTTTAAGAACAGATGGCGAAAAATCAAAGTTAATAGTCAATGGAAGACAGATTTTATTACATAGTCCGAGAGTGAAAGCCCCACTTAAATTTTTGCTTGAACTAGAAAGATTGAAGGGCAATGTCACTTTATCTTTATAGCCTAATGACCAATCATTTTCTGTTTCAAAAAGCTGTGGCGTCGGATAAAAGATTTCATAAGAAACGTGTTGATTGAAATTAAAAAATGGTGCCATGCCAGAATTACCTGGATTACGCCAGTAAGTTTTCCATCCTGGTTTAAGCACAATTTCAATAATACCTTCTCTTATTCCAGAAAGAGAAGGTTCAGTGATTGCTAATCGGATACGACCACCCTCTGATTCATACCAAGATGTTGCGAAAAGCTGGAGTTTTTGTTCTGTTTGAGCATTTACAGGAATGTTAAGTAATTTTAAAACTAAGAATGTTAAGCATAAAGTAACTAAAAGATTTTTATAAAAGAAAGTTGCGATATTTTGTAAATTTGTAAATATGTGACTTTTTTTCATTGGAGTTTTATTTTCCTAGTGTACTAAATGAACAAACTTTTATCATGTAAATTATGGAGAATAACAGATTAATGAAGCAGTGTAATGGCTTTTTGGGTGGTCAATTACTCATAGCAATGCCTGGAATGAATGACAAACGCTTTATTCGTTCTGTTATTTATATTTGCGCGCATTCTGATGCTGGTGCGATGGGCATTATTCTCAATCAATTACACCATATTGATTTTCCAGAGCTTTTGCTTCACTTAGGAGTAATAGACAGTGGCAAAAAAAAATGTCTTTCTGAACCGATAAAAAATTTTCCAGTTCGCTATGGTGGTCCTGTTGATCCTTCACGTGGTTTTGTCCTTCATTCAGATGATTATGCTTGTGAAGAAACTGTTTTTATTGCAGAGAAGGTCTGTTTTACTGCGACAATTGATATATTAAAAGCGATTAGCTGTGAACAAGGTCCGCAGCATGCACTAGTAGCATTAGGCTATGCTGGATGGAAAGCAGGACAACTTGAGGCTGAAATTTCTACGAATGGTTGGCTAATCAGTTCTACATCACCTAGTTTTCTTTTTGAAAGTGATTTAAGTCGCAAGTATGACGAAAGCTTAACGCGCATGGGGATCAATCCAACCTATCTTGCTTCTGAAATGGGACATGCATAGAGTTTTGTTATTTTCTGAGTTTTTTAACTTTACACGTTATTCTATTCCTTATGTTTTTATTTTATAAGGGAAATAGCTCTGAACGAGAGTGATTAATTCTTCTATGGTAATTGGTTTCGTGACAAGTGTGCTTTGAACATATTTACAGCCTTCTTGACGGAGGAAGATTGCTTCTTTTTCACTTTCTACACCTTCTGCAATAATTTGCAAGTTAAGATCTGTTGCCATATTAATGATAGACTTGAGAACAAGTTTCTTCTTGAGAGAGTCGATTGAGATAAGTGAGCGATCAAGTTTAACCATATCAAATGGATAACGTACAAGATAGGTCAGAGACGAATAACCTGTTCCAAAATTATCGAGTGCGAGATTCATTCCAAGTGTTTTAATTTGTTCAAGAAAGTGCGCTGATTGTTCAGGATTATTTCTTAAGACAAATTCAGATATTTCAATCATTAAGCGTCCTTTGTGGGGCGGATGCCGAAGCAAAGCGGCACGCAATTGACTGATAAAACGAGGATGAATCATTTCTGCGCTTGGTAAATTAATTGAAATAAAGAAAGATTGTTGGGAAAACTTTTCTTGTACATTTATAAGATCGATAATGGCATTATCAATGATAAATTGTGACAAATCCATAACAATTTGTTCATTTTCTACGATTTTTATGAAATCAGAGACATTTAAATTTCCATAAGTGGGATGATGCCATTCTACAATTGTTTCAAAACCAATAATATGTCCGTCTGATAAATTAAGAATAGGATGGTAGAGGATTTTCATCTCATTACGTTTTATTGCATAATGAACATCTTTCTCCAGAGTATTATGTTCGAGACCCAGAGTGCGAAAATTAGGACGAAAAGGTTCAATATGATTTCCACCCATTTGTTTTGCGCGAATCATTGCTAATTCACTATCATTAAAAATATCTTTAGCAGTTGATCGACTTTCACTCCATGTAACCAATCCGATAGAGGTTGAAAGGATTATTTTATTTTCTGAAAGTGAAATAGGTGCTGAAATTGTTTTGTGCAAATGATCTGCAAATGCTGCAATTTTTTGTGGTTCTGTTTCACTGAGTAAAATAATTGCAAAGCGGTCTGCAGAAAGGCGCGATAAGGTATCTTGAAAATTAATGAGACGATTTAAACGACGTGCAATTATAAGAAGTACAGTATCCCCAACAGCGATACCTAATTTGCGATTAATTTGGCGAAAATTATCAAAATCAATCATAAAGACGGTTGGTCTAATTTTGATATTTGCTTTCGCTAAAGAGGTATAATTTTGTAGTCTATCAAAGAAAATTTGTTGGTTAGGAAGTCCGGTTAAGCTGTCGTGGATTGCATCATGCAATAAGCGTTCTTCGGATTTTTTATGGTTAGTAATATTGACAATGGTTCCAATGACACGGGTGATTTTTCCATCTTTTTTCATAGCCGGACGTGCACGAAGAGAAAACCAATGATAATATCCCCCCCCAGAAGAAAGCCGAAAAATTTGATCAATGCGTCCTTTTTTATTTTTAAGAATGATATCCAATACGGCTTGAAAGCGTTCACGATCATCATGGTGCAAGGCTGAAATCCAGTTGCGCATAGGTCCATTGAGGTTATGAATTTCAGTACCAAAAAGGGTTGCCATGTTTGGATGTACAACAATACGGTCACGCTCAATATTCCAATCCCAAATAATATTTCCAGCTCCCTTTGCTGCGAGTACTTGTTGTTCAAGGTCGGAAAATATTCCTTCATGGAAAGCGTCATTAGAAAAAGTTTGTTGCAGGACAGTAAAGCTAATGAGAAGAACAATGAGCACTAATCCCCCCGCTAATGCTGGCTGAATAATATCATTGTTTAAATGTCCAGCTATGCAGGCATAGGCTCCAACACACCAAAAGCTAATGAGCAACCATGTTGGAATCAGCATAATGGCGCGGTCATAGCTTCTGATTGAGAAATAGATGATTAATATTATACCAAGCACAGCGGTAAGACCAAAAGACAAACGCGCAATTCCAGCGGCTCTGATTGGATCATAAATAGCAAAGGCTCCTAGACTGCAAAGGGCAATGGTCCAAGCGATAGCACCATAACTAAAATGATAATGCCAGCGATTAAGGCTGAGGTAGGTAAAAAGAAAAATGAAGAGTGTAGCGGCAAGTGCTACTTCTGTACCAGCACGCCAGATTGGCTGTGTTGTAAGTGTAACTGCAAAGAATTTATTTAAAAAGTTGAAGTCAATACCAATATAAAAAAGCACCGCCCAAGCGACAGCCGCTGTTGCAGGAAATAGTCCTGTCCCACGGACGACGAAGAGAACCGTTAACAAAAGCGCTAAGAGACCTGATATACCAAGAAGAATACCATGATAAAGTGTATAAGAATTAATTGCATCTTTATAAGCTTCAGGTTGCCATAAATAGATTTGCGGTAGATTTGCAGAGTTAAGTTCGGCTACAAATGTAACAACAGCACCAGGATTAAGGGTAATACGAAAGATATCAGAGTTTGCACTCGGTTGACGATCGAGAGAAAAACCTTCACTTGGTGTTATGGATTGAATTCTTGTTGACCCAAGGTCTGGCCAAAAAAATCCAGAACGCGCCATACGGTAATGGGGAGCAACGATGAGACGATCAACTTGTTCATCTGTTGGATTTGCAAGAGAAAAAACGGCCCAATTTCCGGAAAAATTTTCACTTTTTGCCTGCACTTCAATACGCCACACAATACCATCTGGTCCTGGCGCTGTACTTGTTTGAAAGATAGAGTTATTTGTATGGTGAATTTCAATTGCTTTTGAGAGATCAAGAGCAGCATCCTGAGAAGAAATTTTAACTGGTTCAATTGCTTGTGCTGATGTAAGATGGACAAAAGAACTAACGACTACAATGAAAATGATGTCAATTATTTTACGCAAACTCTTCACAATATCCCACTCTCAATATTTTAGGATGTTTAGTTTTCATTTAGATTTTTGAGAAAAAACACCGCCCACCTTTTATAATTTATCTACATAATAGATTGTTATCACTTTTTCTTAAGTTATATGATTTTATATATAAATAAACCACATATCCACTTTCTTCAATGGAACTTGAAGCGAATGGAGTTTTATATTTTAAAAAAACAAAGCTAAACCATGAATTTCTAGATTTCACGGATATATCTTTACTGATTAGAATCTTTATCACATGAAGTATGAATTGGGTAGTTTTGTACACCTTTTTGCCCACTATTTCCAAAACTTATTTAATGAAGAGGGCTTTTGTGGTAAATTTTATGATAAAATATGTTTATGTTATTGTAATGCTGCTTTGATAAAGTAGTTTTTTATTTTAGCTTGTATGAAAGAGTTGACGTTAAATCATCAAAATTCATGAGGGGTCCTACAGGTCCTACAGCGGTTAGTGTTGGAGTCGAATTTGTAAAAAGACGATGCGCTAAATCAGTTAATCTTGTAGGAGTGATGAGATTGAGGCGTTCAATTGTTTCCGATATTGGAATTGGTCGACCATAAAGGAGTATTTGGCGAGCAATGAGATGTGCTTGACTAGAGGGATTTTCCTGTGACATTGTCAGATTTGCACGATATTGCGTTTGTGCTCGTTGCAGTTCGTTGGCGTGAATATTTTTGCTGACCTTGGAAAGTTCATCAAGAATCACAGGAATAAGTTCTTTGAGCCCTTCTTGTCCGGTAGCTGCGTGAACACCAAAAAGCCCAGTATCTGAAAATCCCCAATGAAAAGCATAAATAGAATAGCATAATCCACGTTTCTCTCTTACCTCTTGAAAAAGACGTGAAGACATACCACCACCAAGAATGATTGAAAGAATTTGGGCCGCATAAAAATCACGCGCGTGATAAGCACGCCCTTCAAACCCTAGAACAACTTGTGTATCCATTAAATCGCGATATTCACGAAAGTCGCCACCGACATAATTTGCAAGATTAGTAAGAGGTGCGGTTGAATGGGAGCGAAAAGTACCAAGACGACTTTCAACTTCTCGCAAGAAACTTTCGTGCTTTACAGCTCCTGCAGCAACGACAATCATACGATCTGCACTATATTGTTTATTGATGAAATCATGGAGATCAGTAGATGTAAATGATTGAATAGTTTTAGCGGTTCCTAAAATAGAGCGTCCAAGGGATTGATGACGAAAGGCTGTTTCTGTAAAGTGATCAAAAACAATATCATCAGGAGTGTCATGGGCAGCACCAATTTCCTGAAAGATTACTTGTTTTTCTCGTTCTAGTTCATTGTCGTCAAATTTTGAATGCATTAAAATATCGGCTAAAATGTCTATAGCAAGTGGGATATCGCTTTTAAGTACACGTGCAAAGTAAGCTGTTGTTTCAATACTGGTTGTAGCATTGATTTCACCGCCAACATCTTCAATATCGGTTGCAATTTGAAAAGCGCTACGATTTTCGGTTCCTTTAAAAGCCATATGCTCAAGTAGATGGGCAATACCATGCTGTGTGGAGGTTTCATTGCGTGAGCCCACTTTAACCCATATTCCGAGGGCAACACTATCAATTTGTTGCATTGTATGTGTGGCTATAGTCAAACCATTATTTAGGCGACAGATATCTACATCCATGTATTTACAACTCCATTAAAAAGCTAAATACCTCATTGTTAAGGGCATTAGAATATTCTTGATTTAAATTAATGCTGCTAACTTTAATAAGATGCATGCGATTTTAAAGAAATATAATTTTTTACTATTTTTTCATCATTAGCAAGACTTATAAAGTGTTCTTCGCGTTCCATTACATCATTGAGATGGGGGGGCCATGGGGCATGAAGTCCACAAGCACTTTTGAGAGTATCAGGAAATTTAGCGGGATGAGCCGTGGCAAGGACGATCATTGGAATATGCTGTTTTTTGTTTTCACGCGCTACTTTAAGGGCGACAGCTGTATGTGGATCAATAAGATAGCCACTTTCCTTATAGACACTATCAATTGTTTGTGCTGTTTCATCCATGTTGCTTGTCCCAGCGGAAAATAGGGAACGAATATTTTTGAGATGTTTTTCATCAAGAGAAAAGACCCCCATTTTTTTCAAATTTTCCATTGCATTGCGAATCCACATTGGATCACGATTGCTACTTTCAAAGAGTAAACGTTCAAAATTAGATGAGATTTGAATATCCATAGAAGGTGATGTTGTATGGACGATTGGTTGTGTTTCGTAAGTACCGCTGGTCAATGTACGTGCAAGGATGTCATTATCGTTCGTTGCAATGATCAGTTGAGCAATGGGTAATCCCATACGAGCAGCGACATAACCTGCAAAAATATCACCGAAATTTCCGGTAGGAACAGTAAAGGAAACAGCTCTATCAGGTGCACCTAAGGAAAGAGCGGATGAAAAATAGTAAACAATTTGCGCCATGATACGCGCCCAATTTATAGAATTAACACCTGAAAGCGCTGTTTTTTTACGAAAATTATGATCATTAAACATTGCTTTAACAAGAGCTTGGCAATCATCAAAATTTCCTTCAATGGCAATAGCATGAACATTGGAACATTGATTGGTTGTCATTTGCCGTTGTTGAACAGGTGAGACTCGTCCTTTAGGAAATAAAATAAAAATATCTGAGTGTTCTTTTCCAGCAAAAGCTTGTATTGCAGCCCCCCCTGTATCACCCGATGTTGCAGCAACAATCGTTGCACGTCTATTTTTTTTAGTCAAAATATAATCCATAAGCCGAGAAAGAAACTGCATTGCGACATCTTTAAAAGCTAAAGTAGGTCCGTGAAAGAGTTCAAGGATAAATTCATCTGCTTTAGTTTGTCGTAATGGACAGATTGCTGGATGGTGAAAGGTTGCATAAGATTCAGCGATTATATTTTCAAAGGCTGTATACTCGATTTCGTTATTCACAAAGGGCCAAAGAATAGTTTTAGCAATTGCTGTATAGGATTGTCCACGAAGTGTTCGTAACGCATCAAATGATAATTGCGGAAATTTATCTGGAAGATAAAGTCCACCATCACTCGCCAACCCTGTCATGATAGTTTCCGTAAAGCTTAAAGCAGGAGATTCACCTCTCGTGCTGATATATTTCATAAGTCTTATCCTTTTTTATTTCTGGCAAATTGATGCAGTCATTCATTTCACGTTTTTCATAATATTTAAATTATTAAATGGATAGAAGTTTATTTTCTTCTTTTTAACTCAATAATGAAAAGAAATAGTTTTAAGCATTTTTATTTTTGAGATATAAACGCCACATTTTCACAGAAAATCTGTTATAATCGAAAAATTTCTTTCTATTATAAATTTTACAGCGTGTTTTCACTTATGTACCTTCCTCAATAATGAAATCAAATATATAGAATAGTATTTATTGAATAACTTTTTTGTAAAATTCAATTGTTCATAGTTATTTTATGCTTTTATACTTTATGAAAAATAAATCTTCTAAAATGAATGTTGAGCTGATACATCCCCAGATTCATACTGGAGGATTTATAAGGTAAATTTATGACATTTCGTGCATAAATGTATATTTTAAATAATCTTTGTTGAGTTTAATTGATCATTTTGTATACTAATAGATATTATATTTGTGCTATACATATGGGAACCTAAAGTTTATCCATAGAAAGCATAAAAACAGCCTGCCAAATGATGTGAAGCAGGCTGTAAAATACCCTTATTAAAAATAGAACAAATAACTGAGCAGCTTTGAATTATTTGCCTTTAATTTTTCCTATTGCCCATCCGATTATCGCACTAAATATGGACATAACAGATCCGGTCAAAAATCCAAATCCCAAAGCTCCTATTGTAGAAAAAACTCCTAGAGTAATGGGTTCAAATACTTTTTCATATTTTCCCCCAATGGCAGATTCACTTTTTGTTTTATGAGTGAAACTCGGTACATAAAGAGCAGCTATATTGATCATTTTTGTCTCCCCTTGTTCCATGAAAGAAATAGCTTCCCATGGAGCATCATTTTTCAAATGATTGGCATGAACATTTATAACTTGTGAAAGCAAAAAAGCGACCGCTATAAAAATATTTAATACGTAATTTTTCAATACTTTAATCATCATTTACCTCCAATACTTTTACTGGTGTTTTAGGATAAATTGATACATTGACAGAATTAGTGCCCATTGAAAGAAACAGAAGTATTTAAAGATTTCTTCATGCTTAATGTGATAATTCATTAGTTTTTTATCATTAATAATAGATAAAAACAGAATGTATCTATAGTTTATATTTTATATGAGAAGATCTTATGCTTATAAAATTTCAATTTTAACGAGATTTAAAATAGGATATTATTTTGCTGATTATCCATCCTAAAAACATACCTACCGTACTTGATGCATAACCAAGAGCCATCCCAATACCAAAAGTCCCGAGTGTAAGAGGTTCAACGACTTTTTCAAATTTTCCTTCGATGGTAATTTCATTTTTCATACCACGATTTAGATTTTGTGTATAGAAAGAAACCGTACTGATTGCATCCTTTCTGTTCTGTTCTGTTACAGAAATAAAACTATTCTCACGATGAATATTGTTTTGCAAATAGTTGGCATGTACACTTACAGTCTGTGAAATGTAAAAAGCAGATATTATAAAAATACTTAACATATAATTTTTAAAAAATTTAATCATTCATTTACCTCAAATACTTTATACTATTCAATATATATGTGTAAAATTATATTTTGGATTTTTTGATGTAATTTACAGCATTTATATTTATAGTAATAAAAATATAAGATTCATTATGTAATAAATTTATAATAATTAATAACAACATAATGAAGCTATATATTCTATATTTATACAATAGATTGAATTACTTGAACATCAGTACTATATCCCTTATCCAACTTATTATCGATCCTATAAAACTTATTGTATATCCAGCGAACAATAGTCCCACTCCTACAGTCATGGGTTCAATAACCTTTTCAACTTTTCCTTCAAAGGTTGTCCCATTTTCTGTTCCATAACTTACAGATGGAACATGGAAAGCAGTCATAGAAACTGCGTCAGATTTCACATTCTTTACTTGTTCCATTAGGGCAACAGAAAACTCTTCTTTTGGAGCCTCTTTTTTTAAATAGTTTGCATTAACATTTATGGTTTGTGAAAGAAAAAAAGCGCTTGTTATAAAAATGCTTAAGACATAATTTTTAAATAATTTTACCATAACTTTACCTCAAATATTTTTAATTTAGATATACAATTAAATATACAATATGTGCACATAATTTACTTTATAGATAATAATCTTATGTCATTATGTATTTTTAGTCAATATTAAAAACACATATTAAAAATAAAGCGATAGTTTTTATAAAAATTATTGTAAAAAAGTAACACTGATAATTACAAAAAATATTTTTTAGAATTTATATATGTATTGATATATGTTATTTTATAATTATCATATAGTATTAATATAATTTATAATATTGTAAGACATATTTTAAATATTTCATTATGATATAATTATATAAAATAATACCTAAATATCGTATCTTATTATAAAATAATATTAATATTATTTTTAATAAGTCTTAATAATATAATATAATTAATATAATTGATATTATTTTAATACATTTAGATACAATACAATTTATTAAAATTTTTTATGAAATAAATATATAAATTATATTTTTATTATCTATTTTGTAATAAAAATATATGAAAATGGTGATGTGTTCATGAAGATATTCTTAATAATTAATGTATTAAGGAAAATTCTATAAATTTTATTCGCTATAGGAATGTTATAAATAGTTATTATTATAGAATATGTATTCTGTAGATGGTTTATTCAATAGTTATTTTTAATTATATCATGATAACATAATGCTATTGCTTACTCCTCGCTTAATTATATCTACTTTTATGTTATAGATCCTAAAAGATGTACAGTTCTCTTATAGTGTGAAGTAGAGTGTGAGTTGGATAGAGATAAATGATATTATCTTTCATCTTTTTCACTAAGGTGAACAGCATTACCACGGTGCAAGACAGTGTATAGAAGAATATCAATTCAGACATATTTATGCGTGCCGAAAGACCAGCAAGGGATAATATTTTTCAACATTTTCTTCTATCCAACCTGAAAAGATGTTTTTGTTTTTTAGAAAGAGTATTTTTAAAAAGTTGGATTGTTTTCCAAAAGGTCTGGTTTCATTGCCTATTAAAAAAGTCTATGAAGTGCTCTCAAAAAAATTTGAAGCTTGCTGCTATCTCTTTACGTCATTCAATACTATTTCATATTTATGTGCTTGTTTAAAAAAACTTTCTCAAGGATTTTAAGCCTATTTCATAATGATGCCTTATGATTTTTATAGTATTATAATGATAACCCCCTATAATATAAAAGTCATAGGGCATCACCATCTTTACGTTTATAAAGGAGGAAAATGGCACCATCATACATTTTGCGCGTTCCTCATATTACAACACAGTCTTTGGCACTTGAAATAATTCATTAAGAGGCATTTTAATTCCTTATTTTTCATTGATTCAACATATCCAGATTTGAAATGAGAGCTTCTTAAGATATTTGTTTTTTTAATTTAAATAACGCTAGTTTATTGTTGTAAATCAATATATTGCTTATCAATTGCGTGGTATGGAATTTTTCTATGCAATCACACCCTTTTGTTAGGATGTCTTTTCTTTATCTTTTGTAATTTCAGAGAGGCAGGACTTATTGATGCAGTTTAAATATTGTTTAAACAGCAATATAAATAAACGTTCAACAAGTTTACTAAATTTAGATTAAGGAAGTATAAGCCCTTATAACTCAGCAGGGGTGCTTTTGTTGTTTTCAACAAACTCTTGGTTCCATAGGTTCTGCGAATTTTAATATGTTTCTCCATGATTAAGGCGCACATACCATACAATTTTACTATGACATGTGATTTCTTTGATCAGATGAAGGAGGCATAGCGATTTTCACATCTTATCGGTAGGGAGTTGTGATATTCCTTTTTTGACAAATCTCATAATTTATCAGGATGAGCTGCTGTGGTTGGGACTGGGATATCGGATTTGAGATAGATAAGCAGGGCTTAATTTTTATGAGTTTGCACCCCTGTTTTTTGCTTTTTTTAAAAGCACGTGCAATGGTTAACAGACTTATGATCTCAATGAGGTGCTATATTTTTCTTTCACATTGAGATGCAATTCACCCGTGTCGTGAATTACGCATTTATTGAAGTTATTATAAAAGGAGCAGCGAGAAGAGAAGGACATTTGAATAAAAGTGCTTCTTACAAGAGTTTACAAACTGATATATTCAAGAGATTTCTTATAATAGATCTCGCCATACTGCCATTGCTTCTAAGACTTCTCCTAAATGAGCATGTTTTGCAATAACTGTTTCTGCACCAGCTTCTGCAAGTGCATTAGAGTGGCCAAGATAGCTATGTGATCCTCCCGTAAAGCCGATGACACGCATGCCTGCTGCTTTGGCGGCATGTACACCATGAAGTGAATCTTCTATAACGATAGTGTTTTGGGGCTCTGCCTGTAATTGTTGTGCGGCAAAAAGGAAGACATCAGGGGCCGGTTTCGTTCTTTTTGTTCCAACTTCAGGTGCTGAAAATATTTTACCTCCAAAAAGGTCATAGAGATCAACCGTAGTGAGCATCTCTTTTATATCTACGCTTTTTGCATTAGAGCAGATACAGTAGGGATGACGTGTTTGAATAAGTTCTACTGCTTCTCTTACATCATCAAGAGCACGTAATTCAGTTTTTATTTGTGTACGAAAAATATTTGACATCTGATCTATGAGATGAGCAGAAATTGGTTTTTCTGTTTCCTGTTCAACTTGTTTAAGAATATCACGAAAGATAAGCCCTGCAAAACGTTCACTCAATTCTTCGGGTGAGATTTCATATCCTGTTTGTTTGAGCAATTGAGATCCAATTTTTGCTGCAAGATATTCAGAGTCGACGAGAACTCCGTCACAATCAAAAATAATAAGATCTATTTGAGACATAAAATATTCCTTTACATGTTACGAGATGAACAATTTTTATGAAAACGACATTGAGAGAATCTTATTTCATAAAAATATATTTTGAAAATGATTCTTATTCATTTTACGAAATAAAAGATAGGGGAACAGTATATTGAAAAAAGAAAAATTCATTCAGATGGAAGTTTTTTACTTTAAAAAACAAAAAATAATAATCAATTTTTCGGAACTTTAACGATACGTTTACTCTATTTTGTAAATATGGATTGGTAAAGCGGGCCTATAAACTATTTTGGTTGATTATAGGGCAAATTCAGTTCATTTTGTTGGGTTTTTCATGACAGTTATTCAGCTTCAAAAAGATTTCGTTCGTAATCCCTCCCAGACGCCATGGCGCAATAAAATTTTTAAAGGAGATTGTGTTTCCGTTTTAGAAAAACTTCCAAAACATTCCGTTGATATGATTTTTGCGGATCCACCCTATAATTTGCAATTGGATGGTGCTTTATATCGTCCAGATCATTCGCTTGTTGATGCGGTTGATGATGCATGGGACCAGTTTGAGAGTTTTGCTGCTTATGATGCTTTTACCCGTGCGTGGTTGCTTGCTTGTCGTCGTGTGTTAAAACCTAATGGAACCCTTTGGGTTATCGGATCTTACCATAATATTTTTCGAGTTGGTACGGCATTACAAGATTTAGGTTTTTGGATGCTCAATGATATTATTTGGCGCAAAAATAATCCGATGCCTAATTTCCGAGGGCGACGCTTTCAAAATGCTCATGAGACACTTATTTGGGCTGTGCGAGATCAAAAAGATAAAAAGTATACATTTAATTATGATGCTTTAAAAGCGGCAAATGAAGATCTACAAATGCGTTCAGATTGGCTTTTTCCTCTCTGTACTGGAGCTGAACGTTTAAAGGATGATTCAGGGCGTAAATTACATCCAACACAAAAACCGCAAGCGTTATTAGCGCGTATTATTATGGCTTCTAGTAAACCTGGTGATGTTATTCTTGATCCGTTTTTTGGTTCGGGAACAACAGGTGCTGTTGCCAAGCTTTTAGGGCGTGATTTTGTTGGGGTTGAACGCGAGCAAGATTACATTGATGCGGCATGTGAAAGGATTGCGTCGGTTAAACCTTTAGGACAACCAGAGCTGGCGATTTTAGATAGAAAAAAAGCAGAACCGCGCATAGCATTCAACAGTTTGCTTGAGGCAGGTTTACTTTATCCTGGAGAAGTTCTTTATGATCGGAAAAAGCAAGTATCTGCTATTGTAAGAGCTGATGGTACGATTATGCATGGTGGTGAAGCGGGCTCAATTCACGCAATGGGAAGAAAGGCTCAAGATTCGCAGAGTTGTAATGGTTGGACATTTTGGTATTATGAGGAAAATGGACGGTTAAAGTCCATAGATCATTTAAGAATGATCATACGTTCACAAATGTTAAAAACGGGTGTTTTATGAACTAAGCTGATTGCTTCATTCTATTAATCACCAATGTACCTGATCTCGATTGGGATGGATGCAAGCGCGTTTTATGCTTTTCTTAGATATTTTATATTGAAATACTCACCTCGCTTGTAAGCGGCAAGCGAGTATTTTTCGCTTCTTGTAGAAAAAATTAAAACGAGAAATTTCTACTCTATGTTCTGATTTTAGTTCCAAAATAGTAAAATTTCAATATAATCTTATAAAAATGAAATATCAGAATTAAAAGGTTCATTCAGAAGTTCAAAATTAAGTGCTTTTTTGTACGTGCATCTATAAAGTGCGTAAAATATATTGATTTATCAAGATAATTTAGCGCAACTCATATTGAATTGCCCTCGGAATATCGTCAAACTCTTTTATTTCAAACCTGTTTCATATTGAATCAATAAAAATTACTTACTTGCATGTCATAAGCGGGGTTGGCGTGTGAATAAAAATTGTTAAAGAAAGAACTAAAAGTACCTCTTATGAACCGTTTCAAGTGCCAAGGGTGTCGTAGGGGGTGGGTAAATATAACGATGGTGCCGATTTGCTTCTTCATAAGCGAACAAAGGACAGATCCTGAAATTTAAATCTAAGATTTCTATTCCTTCTTAATTCTCATTGATAGAAAAAATGAGACATTCTACGTGTTTAAATTTTTCTTTGTAAAGATTAAGAAATGGTCATTAGGGATACAAAAGTCTCCATTAGCAAACATGTTTACGAATAAACAAGGTTATTTAAATCTGAAAGAATTGGGAAGTGCTACGGAAATGGCTTTTTTCATAACAGTAGGGAGCGCTTCTTTGGCAAGATGTTGAATGTTGCACCACCAACCATTTTCACAATTCATTTCATGAATATCTTCAGTATAGTAGACATCGAGTTTTAGAGAAAAGTGAGTAAAAACATGCGTAATTTGCCCTTTGAATTGCCAATTGGCAGGAAAGGGGGCGTTTTGGAGCCCATTTTTGTTGTTTATATCAATATTGTTAGGAATTTGGGTCATTCCACCAAGGAGTTTTTGCGTCTGTCGTTTTTCCAAATAAATTTGTTTGTTTTTATTAAGAACCACAAAGGCACTACCTGTTTTTGAAGGGCGTTCTTTTTTAGGGGCTTTAACTGGAAAAGACTCCGGTTGTTGCATCTTTGCCGCTTTGCATAAACTTTGAAGAGGGCAGATATAACAAGATGGTTTGCGTGGAGTACAAATGGTTGCTCCCAAATCCATCATTGCTTGAGCAAAGTCGCCAGGACGATTTAAAGCAGTAATTTTTTGTGTTTTTTCTTTAATTTCAGCTTTTGCTTTTGGTAATATTGAAGCGATAGCAAAAAGGCGCGCTATTACACGTTCGACATTACCATCAACCACTGCCACAGGATGGTTAAAAGCAATTGCGGCAATGGCTGCGGCAGTATACTCTCCAATACCGGCTAGAGTTCGCAATTCTTTTACAGATTGTGGAAATTGTCCTGCGTAGTTTTCAACAAGCTGTCTCGCACATTTTTTAAGATTACGTGCGCGTGAATAGTAACCAAGTCCAGCCCATGCTTTCATAATATCATCTTGTGAGGCTATTGCTAAAGAAGGAAGATCAGGCCAAAATTTCAGAAATTTTTTAAAATAGGGCTTAACCGTTTCAACGGTTGTTTGTTGCAGCATGATTTCAGAAAGCCAAACCTGATAAGGATCAGGACGGATACCTTGTCTTTGCTCTTCGGGGGTAATCCGCCATGGGAGGTTTCTATGATTTTGATCGTACCAAGAAAGGAGGTGCGAAGAAATTTCATACATGATTGTTTTCAAGCATAGAGAGATGTAAAATGCAAAAGAAAAAATATTTATTTTGTAATTCTTTTTTTGCTCTTTTATTGTCGAGACCCTGGTGAGGAGTGGATTTTTATTTTGTTGATATTTTATAAATTAGGGAGACAATTATTTTTAGATAAAACAAATTATTGTAATTAAGTAAACGGTTGAACAATGATCTAAAAATGAGAAAACAACTAAAAAAACGTATCTTTTATTCTCTTTCTGAGACGGTATTCAAAATACTTGATCCCGTTTTGCGCAAACGGACAGGGCTAAATGTAGAGCTTATAGAGCATTGGCCACAAATTGTGGGCCATGATATCAGTGAACATACAATGCCGCTTAAAATTATTTGGAAACGTCGTGCAGATCAAGATGAAGTTTTTCAGCCAGCAACACTTGTTGTCGCATGTGAAGGATTTGCGGCGTTGAAATTAATGCATGAAACAGAGGAATTTCTTCATAAAATTAATGGATTTTTTGGCTATATTGCTATTGATCGCATCAAGATTGAGCAAAGGAGTCTGTCGGTTTTTATGAATCATTTGCCTCTAAAGCCGACTTTGAGTGAACAAGACAAAAAATGCGTGGAGAAAATGCTTGAAGGAATTGAAGATAAAAGCTTACGCCAATCACTTTATAAACTTGGCTGTTGCATTTTCTCGGAAAAAAATAATAAATAGCAAGATATTTTATATATATTTTCTTTAATATATGAGAAAGTATTGGATTCCCATTCGTTTAATAACAACAGAAAAGTATTATTTATGGTAAAATTTCGTTCTTTTTTATCTTTCGGGATAATTTTTCTCTTCATAACGATTGTACAAAATAGTGTAACAGTTGCTTTAGCGCGTGATCTCAAACCAGTGGCAACAGTTGATATGGCTGAGCTTCTCCAATCAAGTAAAGTAAAGGATCGCTTTGAGGGAGAGGCGGATGCACCAGTCATCATTGTTGAGTATGCTTCGTTAACATGTGTTCATTGTGCACATTTTTACAACGATATACTTCCTCAAATTCGTAAAAAATATATCAAAACAGGAAAAGTGAAACTGATTTTCCGAGAATATGCTTTTGATCCTCGGGCAACAGCAGGTTTTATGTTAGCACGGTGTGCACCAGAAGATCGCTATTTCCCTTTGATAGAAGTTTTATTTCAAAAACAAAATGAGTGGGTTTGGGGAAAAGATGCTCTGACACCATTGAAAAAAATTAGCTTAATGGCGGGTTTTTCAGATGAAAGTTTTACTGCGTGTTTGAAAAATCAGACCATTTTAGATGAAGTGAATGCATCTTTTGAGCGTGGTAAAGAACTTGGTGTGACAGCAACGCCTACTTTCTTTATCAATGGTAATAAATATGAAGGTGCTATGAAAGTAGAAGACTTTTTTTCGGTGATTGATAGTTTTCTTAAAAACTGAATCTTAATCTTCTAGAAGATAGATGGTGATGTGGTCATTATCTCGTTTAAGAAGGTTAGGTATTATGCATTTATGAAGCGATCTTTTTTATTTCGCCGATTTTGAATCATTTAAGTTAAGCCTAGGTTGAATGGTGTTTTGATGCTGATATGGGAGGATTTGTACAATGAAAAAATGGGTTTATAGTTTTGGAGATGGAAACGCAGAAGGAAGTGCAAGCGAGCGTAATCTTCTCGGAGGTAAAGGGGCTAATTTAGCAGAAATGAGTAGTCTTGGTTTGCCCGTACCGCCAGGATTTACTCTGACAACAGAAGTTTGTAATTTTTATTACGCACATGACAAATCATACCCAGAAGAGCTACAGGAATCTGTTAAGCAAGCATTAAGACGCGTTGGTGAACAAACAGGACGTGAATTTGGTAATGAGCAAAGACCACTTTTGCTTTCTGTTCGTTCAGGGGCTAGGGCTTCTATGCCAGGAATGATGGATACAGTGCTTAACCTTGGCATGAATGATAAGACTGTAAAAGCTATTGCTTTACAAGCTAATAATGAACGGTTTGCTTATGATAGTTATCGGCGTTTTATCCAAATGTATTCTAACGTTGTTTTGGGGGTAGACCATTCTTATTTTGAAGAGATTCTTGATGAGGTAAAAGAACGCAATGGTTACACTATTGATACAGAAATGACAGCAGATGATTGGAAACATGTTATTGCTTCTTATAAAGCATATATTGAAGAAAAATTAGGAATTCCTTTTCCACAAGATCCTGAACAGCAATTATGGGGGGCAATTGGAGCCGTTTTTTCAAGTTGGATGACAGCACGCGCAGTCACTTATCGTCGTTTACATAGCATTCCTGAAAGTTGGGGAACGGCAGTTAATGTGCAAGCTATGGTTTTCGGCAACATGGGTGAAGATTCGGCAACAGGTGTTGCTTTTACACGCAATCCATCGACAGGAAAAAAAGAACTTTACGGTGAATTTTTAGTTAATGCGCAAGGAGAGGATGTTGTGGCGGGTATTCGAACGCCTCAAAATATTACAGAAAATGCGCGTATTGTTGCTGGTTCAAATAAGCCGTCTTTAGAAAAAATTATGCCTGAGGCTTTTTTGAAGTTATGTCAGATCGCGCAGAAGCTTGAGCAGCATTATCGGGATATGCAAGATCTCGAATTTACCATTGAAAAAGGTAAATTATGGATGCTGCAGACTCGTTCGGGAAAACGTACGGCTCGTGCAGCTCTCAAGATGGCAATTGAAATGGTTGAGGAGGGGTTAATAAGCCGTGAAGAAGCGGTAATGCGTATTGATGCAAAGTCACTTGACCAACTTTTACATCCAACACTTGATCCCAAAGCAGAGCGTTTTGTTATAGGACGTGGTTTACCTGCTTCTCCTGGAGCAGCAACCGGTGAAATTGTTTTTACTTCGGAAGAGGCAGAAACTGTGTCAGCAGAAGGGCGAAAAGTTATTTTGGTCCGTGTGGAAACAAGCCCAGAAGATATTCATGGTATGCATGCTGCAGAAGGAATTTTAACAACGCGTGGCGGCATGACAAGTCACGCTGCTGTTGTTGCGCGGGGAATGGGAAAACCATGTATTTCTGGTGCTGGTAGTGTGCGGATTGATTATAATACAAATACGCTATTTGCTTCAGGAGAAAGCTTTAAAAAAGGCGATGTTATCACGATTGATGGTGGAAGTGGGGAAATTTTCAAAGGGAAAGTTGCAATGTTGCAGCCTAAGCTTTGCGGAGACTTTGCAAAATTAATGGAATGGGCTGATGGGATGCGACGTATAAGAGTTCGCGCCAATGCTGAGACACCGTCTGATGCCCGTATGGGGCGTTCTTTCGGGGCTGAAGGTATTGGTCTTTGCCGTACGGAGCATATGTTTTTTTCTGGAGAACGTATTGTTGCCATGCGTGAAATGATTTTAAGTCATGATGAAAATGGTCGTCGTAAAGCACTAGATAAGCTTTTGCCAATGCAGCGTTCAGATTTTAGTGAATTATTTGAAATTATGTGTGGTTTACCTGTTACCATTCGTTTGTTAGATCCGCCACTCCATGAGTTTTTGCCTAAAACGAAAGCAGAAATTCTTGATGTTGCAACAGCTATGGGGGTTTCTGCTGAAGTGCTGGCTGAACGTGCTCAGCAGTTACACGAATTTAATCCTATGCTTGGATTACGAGGATGCCGTTTAGCTATTACTTATCCTGAAATTGCAGAAATGCAAGCGCGGGCGATTTTTGAAGCAGCAGCAGAAGCTGCCCAAAAATCTGGATCTCCTGTTATGCTTGAAATTATGGTGCCATTGGTTGCGCTTAAATCTGAACTCGATTTTGTAAAAGCGCGTATTGATCAGGTTGCTGAGGAAGTGATGAAAGAAAAGGGAGGTACTATTCAATATATGGTTGGGACGATGATTGAACTTCCAAGGGCAGCGCTTCGAGCAGATGAAATTGCTGAAACTGCTGAATTTTTTTCATTTGGAACAAACGATTTGACACAAACTACTTTTGGGATTTCCCGTGATGATGCTGCTCCTTTTTTGGCAACCTATTTTCAAAAAGGTCTTCTAGAGCAAGATCCTTTCGTATCTATTGACCGTGATGGAGTAGGGGAACTTATTACCATTGCTGCACAGCGTGGACGCTCAAAGCGTGCAAAAATAAAATTGGGAATTTGCGGTGAACATGGAGGCGATCCTGCCTCTATTGCTTTATGTGAAGAAAATAACCTAGATTATGTTTCGTGTTCTCCTTTTCGAGTACCAATTGCTCGTTTAGCAGCAGCTCAGGCCGCAATAGCAAAAAGGATGTAATGGGTTAATATTTTTTTATTTTCTTTAATAAAGGGAATAAAAATGCTTCTAAAATGCACGATAAGTTGTGTTACGCGAAAAAGTGTTTTTTTAGAGGTTTATGAGAGAAAATATAAAGCATGATAGACAAAGATGTATTATTAATACACTTTCAAGTATTGAGGGGCTTCCTCTTTGATAGAGAGCAGCGTGTTATTGTGTGCAGTTAATTTAAACGTTTTCTTTTTAATAGGGTTATGAACTCTCTTCACGCAAAACAGAGCACTCAAAACAAATGCATTTGTTTTGCACATTCATCTGTTGTTTTGAAGAAACATTTCTCAGTGCAAAACTCATTTCATATTGGTATTCGTGGAATGGAATTACGTAAAGTTTCTCGTAAGTTTATACCCTCAGAGTTTATAAAATCCACTGTGCGCTACCATCTTTTACATTTATGAAGGAATATCATAATTATACAAAGAATTGATTTATAATAATAAATTTAATTTCTCATCTTGAATGAGAGCTTTGAATATCATAAGATTCTCTCATTTCAAATTTATTCCATGCTGGATCAGTCAAAATCATTCGCTTTCACATAAGGAATATCGATGTATGCGGGGAAAACATTAAAGAAAAGACTAAACAATGCCTATAATGAACTGTCTCAAGTGCCAAGAGTTGGAGCAACATTAGAGGCAAAGTGGATGGTGCGGGTTTGCTCAAGCGTCAAGATGGTAGCGCACAGTGGGTTTATTATTTATACCATTCACGCATATCATTGTGAAATAGGTTTGGATGCCTTGAGAGTTGTTTCTTTAAAGAAAGCACGTGAATGTGCAACTCAAGTATATTTGGTTTGGGGCGTTCTGTTTTACATGAAGGGACGTGACTTCATTAAAGAAAGTGAGAAAAAAAGCGTGAAGCAATGCGTCATCTCCATTATCTAAAAGAACATTGCTTTAGATGCTTTTGAAAGACGTAAAGCAAAATTAAGAGAAAATGGTAAAGGTGAGAAGTGGTTTCTATTTTTAAAACTTCATATTCTCCCCAAATTAGGCTGCCTCCTCGTTTCAGAGATTAGGCAAACAGAGATACGCAATACCTTTTCTCCCATCTGGCATACCAAAAGCTGCAACAGCAGAAAAAGCACTGAACCACCTTAATATTTGTTTCAAACATACTGCAGCGTTAGGTTTTGATGTTGATTTACAGGCAACAACAAAAGCACATATTTTCTGAGAAAAACAACTCCATAAAATGCAAAATAGACCAGCAATGGATTGGAAAGAGGTTTCCGTCTTTTGTCTAGATACTCAGTCAAACGATAACAATGATACAATTTGGCTTAGCGTTTGCTTATTCTTACAGATGCACGAATTCTTTGCGTTATGTGAAGATCAGATTGATGGGAATATCTGGATAATTCTTGGCTCGAGAATATAAAAGGAAGGCGTGATGCTACAATAGAATTTCGCGTGTCCTTATCATCTGAAGCATTGGAAATTTTAAAATAAACGCGTTTGTTTTCTCGCAATGATTTCTTTTTTCTGCTAGAAGCCTCGATCCCCTTGCCATAAATTGTATGGCTCAATATGTAATATGTAAGAAAACCATTCTGATTGATTGAGTATAAGAGGGCTTGAGATGAAGGAAATTTTTTGTATTCGGAGAGGGTATTCAACAAGAAAATTATCATTATAAATCAAGAGATTGTTTTATAATGTTGATGATTATCTTCAATTTAATAAACCAATTTCACGCATTTTTATTAAAATTGTATGATTAATTTTACCAGTTACAGGAAGATCAAACATTTTTTGAAACTGTTTTAAGGCTTCTATCGTCTTTTGATCTTCTATTCCTGTGACAATAACCTCCTCATGACCAAAAATATGTAAAGCTTTTTGTACCCGTATAATATCTTCAACAGAAGGCTCTAAAACAGCTTCTTTTGAGTGTGTTATATTTCTTTTTGTTTTATTTTCCATTTCTATTTCGCTCTGCTTAATTAATAGCGCAATTTCATCTGTTGTAGGATGAGGTAAAACATTGTTTTGCATTTTCTGAGCAGTTTGTTGTTTCCATAGAGTGATGGCACGGCGTGTTTTAGGTCCTTCCAGTCCATCTAAAGGTCCATCATAAAGTCCTAATTTTGCGAGTTCTTTTTGCTTTTCCAGTATACTTGCTGATTGAGGGGCGAAAGGTAAATTTGTGTAGTGATGACTTTGAGAATGTAGAGAAGTCACACGAGAGAGTTCTTGTGATCTTACTTCTTTTTCGGATAAAGTAGTGCTCTTCCCTATACTTTGAGCGGAGGAAAACTTCATTTGAGTTAAAATATCTTGATGCGTTGTCATTTGCGAAAATAAAGCATTAAATGAAACAAATAAAAAACTAATGGTAAAAAGAACAGATCCAATAAAAAATAAAGTATTTTTTCGCGTATAAAAATAAATACTTTTTACACTCCAAAAAATAAAATGAAAAATTATAAGAAGTAGTGTGATAACCATACTACTATAGTATTTACGGTGTTTTACAGTTTTTTTTCGTGACTTCTTTCGTTTTGTTGTCATTATTTTTATTTTCAGTTGGGTTTATTCTTCATAAAGAAACGAATGTAAATTAATTCTTACTTTTTGCTAAAGAAAAATGCCTTTACATTATTGTTTTTTCCTTTCAAACTCCTCAAATGAATTGATTAATTCTATCAATTTATAAGTTGATCAATCAACAAGAGCTCTTATCAACTTTCATCAATTTCAGATTTTACAAATCTTTAATACGTATAAAGAGAACATCAAATGATTAACGTTCAAGACCATTTTAGTGTTTGCAAACTGCATTATCACATATAATCATCTCAATAATAATATCACGTTATTCTTCATTTTTGGCGCATATGTTTGCTTAATTATTTAAAATCAAGTTAAGAATATTTTCCTATAACGTTAGAAAAATGACAGTCATTATATTCTTTACAATTTACATATATAGAGTTACTTTTCCGTAAATGGTTTGGTGAGAATAATAGTCTCTTAATGTTATTATATTTTAGGGTAAACACCTTCGTATCAATTAAATTGATGTTTACAATGTTATAGAAAAAACTTGCCTTGAGATGGAGTTATAAGAGATGCATCTATTGTTTAATATTTTGATCGAATGTTGATCATGTTTATGATATGCTAATAAAAATTTTATAGATGATAGAGTCAAAATAACAGAGTTGGACTCTATTTAGCTTTTTCAGCTAAGTTTAGAGTGATGAATTATTATTTAAGATAAATATGTATACAAATGGGAAAGAGATTGAACTATCCGTTTAATCTTTATCCTATAGATACATTTTTTGGGGAATAGAAAGTTGCAAATGCGCGTTGTACACTTCCAATCATTATGCACTATTATGATTATGCATCTCACTTTTATACAGCTGCGTTGTATCATATTTATAAGATAGCCAATGATATAGATCTAATAAATGAATACTCTATTTTTTATAAAAAGCTCATTGTATCAATTTTTTATAAAGAAGCAGCGTATAAAAAGCTCCTTTTATTGTATTTACAACTGCGGTACATTGATTGCTCATGATACGTTTTTTAATTAAATTATCATTTTTTTTGTTTTTTGTTTTTGTCATTATTTCATTTTTTGTAGCCAATCCAAGCAATAATCATTCTTCTAGCCCCCAAAATAATGAAACAACAACGAGCGATGTAATTATTGCTTTTAAGGAATCTTTAAATGACCTAGGAACATTTTGTGACCGTAATATAGAAGCCTGCAAAGTAGGAAAGTCCTTTTTAAGTTTACTTGGAGAACGCGCATATTACGGTGCAAGAGCTGCTTATGAGTATTTTGGGCACATATTAGGCAACAAAAATAATACAGAGCCTTCCCCAAACGTTTCTCGCAAAATGGAAGTAAAATAATTCTTACACAACCATACAATGTTATCTTGAAATAAGAAATTTTAACGTTCCTCATGTTATTTGTATTAGGATAATAAATATTTATCTATCCAATAAGTGTATTTAATATGATGATTAAAATGAAACAGGATTAAGATGATGGCGGAAACAATCGATAATATTATAGAAAACTTTTCGCTTCTAGATAATTGGGAAGATCGTTATCGTTATGTAATTGAGCTTGGTTACGAACTTCCACCTTTTCCGGAAAATGCTCGAAATGATGCCCACAAAGTTCGTGGTTGTGTTAGCCAAGTGTGGCTTTTATCTTCACGTAATAATTCAGAAGATCCAATATTAACGTTTCAAGGTGATTCCGATGCCCATATTGTGCGTGGACTCATTTACATTCTTCTTGCTTTTTATTCAGGAAAAAAAGCTTCTGAAATTCGCAATTCTGATGCTCACGGACTTTTTGAAAAACTTGGTTTAAATGAAAATCTTACACCACAACGATCAAATGGTCTGAAATCAATGATCAAACGGATTCGTAACGAAAGTTATATATAACCTCTCCTTTAGAAAGGGCTATACATACCAAGGCTTCACAGGAAACATGTATACTAAAAATCAAATTTACACACGAAACTATTTTTTTGCAAAATATGATTATTTAGTTTTTTTTCGCTTGCTTTTACGTCCAAGACCCATTTCTTTGGCTAAAGCTGATCGTGTTTTTGCATAATTAGGCGCTACCATAGGATAAGAACTGTCCAATTGCCACTTTTCACGATATTCCTCTGGCAGCATTCCATAATGTGTCATGAGATGACGCTTTAAAGATTTAAATTTCTTTCCATCCTCAAGGCAAATGAGATAATCAGGAAATACTGAACGCTTTGGATTAACAGCAGGCCTCTGTTTTTCAATTTCAACTTCTGCTAGCTCTAGATTTCCTGCTTTACGAAAAGCAGCATGGACATCAGCAATTAAACTTGGCACTTCAGTCGGTCGAATAGAATTATTACTCACGTAGGCAGCAACAATATCAGCAACCAATGTAATAACTAAATTGCTTTCAGTCTCTAAGACTGGACGATGTTCCATTCTTGTTTCCTTTAATTTAAAATCGAGTAATTCAAAATCGAGATATAGTGCATATACTCATAATATAAAGATCTCATGCACATGGGTTTCATATTGTACAAAAATCTTTTTTGTCAATTAAATTATTCTATAAAATTGCCAAAACACAAAAAAATCAAATAAATACCTCTTTTTCGTCATAATATACAATAAGAAAAACACCCCCCTTACATGCTAGAAGATAGTTTTATTCTATAACATATCCTACATAATAGCTAATATATCACAAATATAAAAAAATATAGGATAAAATTTATTATTTATTTAGAAAATAAAAATAAAATTGTTAACTATAAAAATACACCATATAAATAATTATTTTAATTTATAAGTTATTAAATTTTAAAAATAAAAATTATTAATATTACAATATAAAATTATTTCATTAAAATGGCGTGGAATATTTTTTATTATTTCATAATATAATGAAAAATCTTTATATATATATCTTTCTATAAAAGTGTTCAGTTATACTGTTTTTTAAAAATCAACTTCTTCTTTTTATAGCATAATTACCTTACCAACCTCTTTTATTATAAAATGGTATTATATTCCTAGAAAACAATAGCAGTGATATGTAATGAATAGAAGGATATTAATTGTAAAATTATCATAGCACTATTTTTGCAAGTGAGTAGGACTTATAGATTTTTACACTTGCATAAATAAGTATGATTCTAACATATAACTGAAGCTATTAACATATTTTAATATAGGATTGTGTATGACTCGCACTTTTGCAATTCCTCCCAAAGCATCTAGAATCACTCATAAGGAAATATATCATGGTATTTTTCGTGATGATCCCTATCATTGGCTACGTGCGTCTAACTGGCAAGATGTTTTTAAAGATCCTAACTGTCTTGACCCCAATATTCGACAGCATCTTGAAAAAGAAAATGCTTATCAATCAGCTCAAATGGCTGATACAAAACCATTACGAGATTTGCTTTTTACAGAAATGAAAAACAGGATCCAAGAGAATGATAGTTCTGTTCCTATAAAACATGGTCCTTTTGCTTACGGATTCTCTTATGTTACCGGAGGCCAACAGCCACATTATTTTCGGACACCAAGGAATGGCGGAGAAAAAAACGTGTACCTTAATGGTGATGTCTTGGCAGAAGGCAAAGAATATTTTAAATTTGGTTCAGTTCAAGAATCTCCTGACCATACACATGTGGTATGGACCTATGATGACAAAGGATCAGAATTCTATACAGCTAAAATTCGTAATTTTGAGACATTGTCTGACTGTACGGACACAATTACTGATACATCTGGTCAAATTGTATGGGATGCTAGGTCTGAAGGTTTTTTCTATACTAAGATGGATAAAAACCACCGACCTTCAGAGCTCTATTATCACCAATTAAACACAGATCAATCACAAGATAAGCTTATTTTTCGTGAAGACAATCCAGGTTTTTTCTTAGATGTAAGCGGTTCTAAGCTTAATGATGTTATTTATATTAATATTCATGATCATGAAACATCCGAGATCTGGCTAATTCCTGCTGAGGCGCCTTTTACTGTTCCCCAATGTGTACGGAAACGACAACAAGGTATTGAATATTCACTTACAGAGGGTGGTGATGTCTTTTATATTCTAACCAATTTAGATAATGCAAAAGATTTCAAAATTATGGTAGCGCCATATACATCTCCACAATCAGAAAATTGGTCTGAGTTTGTCCCACATCAGCTTGGGTGCCTAATATTATCCCATGATGCTTATCAAGATTTTCTTGTCTGGATCGAACGTTTTGAGGGGCTTCCACGTATAAAAGTAATGGAACGTACCACTAAACAAGTTAATTCCATCGCTTTTACTGAAGAGGCTTATTCTTTAGGTCTGCAAGGAGTTGCAGAATATAACAGTCCAACTATTCGTTTTTCCTATTCGTCTATGACAACACCTGATCAAGTGTTTGATTATGAGATGAAAAGTTGTAAACGAATGCTTTTAAAAACGCAAATAATTCCCTCTGGGCATAATAAAGATGCATATGTAACACGACGGATTATAGCAATAGCAGACGATGGTGAGAAGATTCCTATTTCACTTTTTTACCACAAAAACACTCCCCTTGATGGTGGTGCGCCTTGTCTGCTTTACGGTTATGGTGCTTATGGGATTTCTATTCCTGCCAGTTTCAATAGTAATGTACTTTCTCTAGTAAACAGAGGTTTTATTTACGCTATTGCTCATATTCGCGGAGGAAAAGAAAAGGGAGTAGAGTGGTATGAGAAAGGAAAACATCTCTTTAAGCACAATACATTTACAGATTTTATTGCTTGTGGGCGTTACCTTGTAAACAATAAATTCACTTCTCACGACCGGCTGATTGCCCATGGTGGTTCAGCAGGGGGGATGTTGATGGGAGCCATTGCCAATATAGCTCCCCAGGATTTTGCTGGGATCGTAGCGAATGTGCCTTTTGTTGATGTCTTAGCGACAATGTTAGATGCTTCATTGCCACTCACACCTCCAGAATGGGGCGAATGGGGGAACCCTCTTGAATCAGAAGAAGATTATAAGCTTATTGCTTCCTATTCCCCTTACGATAATGTCAAAGCTCAAAACTATCCCCCTATACTTGTGATGGCAGGATTAACAGATCCTCGTGTAACTTACTGGGAGCCTGCAAAATGGGTGGCAAAATTACGAGACCTAAAAACAGACGATAATGCAGTTTTATTACGTATTAATATGGATTCAGGGCACGCTGGTGCAGCTGGACGTTTTTCAAAGCTAGAAGAAGTTGCCTATATCTATGCATATATTCTAAAGATAGCAGGAAAAGACTTTTGCTAATCCATAATACTTCTGTATGAAAGTCTCCGATAATTTATTGGATTATAGAGACTTTCATACACTAAAAAGTTATCTAGATAGTTTAAAATTCACATTCTTCATAAAGTTCTAAAACATAGTCCCAATTAATTAAATGGTCTACAAAGGATTCGAGGTACTTCGGTCGAGCATTGCGATAATCAATGTAATAGGAATGTTCCCACACATCGACACCCAAAATAGGGCGAGCATTGTGCACTAAGGGATTTTCACCATTAGGGGTTTTCATAATTTCAAGCTTGCCATCTTTAACAGCAACCCACGTCCATCCAGAACCAAATTGGGCACTAGCAGCAGCAATAAAATCAGCGCGGAATTTGTCATAACCACCTAGATCAGCGTCAATAGCTTTTGCTAACTTTTCAGGAAGTTTTTGGCCACCACCATTTTTTTTCATCCAAAGCCAAAAGTGGTTATGATTGTAATACTGCGCTGCATTATTAAACAAACCAATATTTTTTCCAAAACTTTTTTTAACAATATCTTCAAGGCTTTCATTTTCTAAGCCTAACTCTTTCACAAAATTATTGGTGTTGGTAAGATAAGCAAGGTGATGCTTATCATGATGATATTCAAGCGTTTCGCGTGACATATAAGGCGAAAGGGCATCGTAATCATAAGGCAACGGGGGCAATTCAAAAGCCATTTAAAAATCTCCTCGATTCTAATTGTTAAGCTTATTTCATAAGCCTAATTTGCCATTTACCGAATTTAAAAGCAAATGTTGAATACCTAGTTTGTATGAAATAGTTTTAATGTCTCTCTTTTTGTAAAAGAAGCTTTTAGGAAATGTATATTCATCAATCAAAAAGGGTATTGGTCTACATAAAGATTGCTTCTGAAGATTTTTTACATCTATGAGCGGGTAATGAATATCATTATCTTTTGAATAAAAAGTAAATGGAAATAGCTATTATTCCTTGTTTTTGTATATCTATTTTTTCAAATACCATATAAAATGTTTTTAATTTTTGCAAAACTCTTCCAGTTTATTGGTGTATCATAATGTTTTCAACAGAATATTAAGTGTTATTTTTTAGGAAATATTTTTCAATGTGCTTGATTTTATTTTATGGTGCTACCCATGAATAATATAATGTAAAAATTAGTGGACATTACCATCTTTATGCTTAATGCAAGAGCACAGCAACACTATCATACACTTACCGGTTGCCAATGTGGTGACAGCTTTTTTCTTAAATTGAGCAAGATGAGATTTTAATATATCAAGAAAAGTAAATCATATGCAAATTTATTAGATACATGAGTAAACTGAAAGATTTTCATGTTCTGTTCCTAAGACCTCAATACAAAGAGCAAAATAATTGGTGGATAAATGGTTGCTACTTATGTTAAAATCACAATTGTATATCAGTTTCTGCTACGAATTTGTATCGATGGCAATGCCATACAAGACTCAGAAATTTTATGATAAAAAAGTAAGGTCTTTGATTTTCAGATATTGCGTCCAATCACAGGAATCGCTATAAGGTGCAGGAGTCGCTATAAAGCGTGTTTTTTTGGGGTATAGCCAAGCGGTAAGGCACCGGTTTTTGGTACCGGCATTCCCTGGTTCGAATCCAGGTACCCCAGCCAGCCTTTAGTGAAATGAATCAATCATAAACTTGAGAAATCATAGACTTGAGAGTGGATTAAACCTCTTATATTATCTTTAGCCATTCATATCGGATTGGTCAGAGGGGAAATACGCGTTTGTAGCGGAGTGGCTCTTACTATAACTATAGTCAAAATAGTTATTTTAGGGATTTTTCTTTATAAGAGTGGGGCTTAAATGATTTATGCGCACTTGCTTTAGAAAAACTATTTGGCTGGATTTTGCGCTCTATAACAACACCAGCGTGCGATTTTTCTTATTCCACCATCTTCATTACGTCGTACAGCATAACAATAACGCTGATCAGGAAATATATTTCGTTGCATATCACGTACAATATGAGCAGTATGGCCATAAGGTGCTACACAATCAATAAACCATACGTATTTTCCATTTTGCCAATTGGCATCGGGTAAAAATTCTCCCTTTTCAAGCATAGATTGATGATTTTTCTCATCTAAAAAAGCCCAGGTGATAAAGGCGCAAAATTCTCCACGTTCATTTTTATAGAGCTTGTATTGCCCAGTCTGTAAAGCTGGACCTAAGTTTCGGTCTATATCCCAAATTCGCCAGCGGCGGTATAAGGGAGATGTAAGCATTAAAACAACCATGGCACCCAAAGCCGTAAGAGGATCTATGAGTGATGGTGATGGATTTTCATTTACAGACATTATCTTTCCTTTAGGGACTGTTCTAAAATTTTGGTGATAGGTTCAAAGAAATAAGAAATGAGACGCCGTTTTGAGGTAATGACATCCGTTGTTACAGTCATGCCAGGGATAAATTTAAATTGTTTGTTATTCAAAGTGATATGATCTTGGTCAATTTTGATTAAAACAGCGTAGACACCATTAATTTCTTTATTATAGCGTGCTGTAGCGCCTACATTAACGACTGAGCCGTGGATAACACCGAAACGTTCAGGCGGAAAGGCAGAAAACTTGATGTAAGCACGTTGGCCCTTTTCTAAAAAACCAATATCTCGATTATCAAAAAATGCTTCAATAATGAGACCGCCCGCACCAGGGACAATGCGCATGAGAGTTTTACCAGCCTCTACAAAGCCGCCCAAAGTATGGATACTTAAATCATCGATACGTCCATCAACAGGTGCATAAAGTGATAAGTGGTCAAGATGGTATTGAGTGCTATCAAGCTTTGCTTTTAATCCTTGAAGATTCAGTTCTGTTTCACGCGAAAGTTGCCGATAGCGGGCGATTTCATCGGAAATGAGACTTTTCCGTTGTTGGCGGAGGGTATTTATTTCGGCGGCATTTTCTTCCAAACGTCTTTGATTGGTTAAAATTTCATGCTCGACATTTTTAAAGTCATGTAAACGCTCTAAGTAAACGGCTTGGCTAATGACTTTTGTTTCCATCAGGCTTTTTGCAGCTTTTAATTTTTCTTGGCTTAATTGACGATCATCTTCCAACCTATCTAATTGCGCATGTTGTGTTGCACCGCTGCGCTCGACGCGGTCCGCTTGTGCTTTTAGCGCTCTTAATTTATCTTGGAGAGATTGAAGGGTAGCGCTAATGAGTTTTTCACCTTCTATTCTTGCAGTCGTGTTGCCAGAAGGAGGAGCTGGCAGATAGGCAAGCCCTTTGGTCACAAAATCTTTATCCAAAGGATCACTTTCATGCAAAGCTGTTAAAATAGCTGTTGCGATTTGTGCTTGAAGAGTTTGTTGCGCGATATCTGCTTGAACACGTGCGCACTCATTGAGGGCTTCACGGGGATCTAATTGAATAAGGAGATCCCCTTGATGAACAAATTGCCCTTCTTTTACAAGGATTTTTTCAATGCGTCCTGTATTTTGCGCTTGGACAAGCTGAACATAGGTGGTGGGAATAACACTTCCTTGCCCCCGTGCAACAATCTCTGTTTTTGCGATAAAGCTGCCGATCACAATAAAGAGAAATAAAGCAATCAAAACAGCAACCACCATATGAAGCGTTGGTGACAAAGGGCGCAAATAGGGAGCTTTATCTGCCATTTTTTGCCTCCAAATCAGTAAAGTTTAAGACGGTTGCATGCTGAGGAAAGAGGTCACTTTTGTGGGTAATAACAAGAACAATACGATCTTGTGAAAGTTTATATAAATGCTCAACAATTTGTGCACTGACAGCGTCATCCAATGCGGAAGTAGGTTCATCCAAAATAAGAAGGCTTGGGTTTATCAGAAAGAAACAAGCCAAAGCCAAGCGTTGGCGCTGACCACCTGATAAAAAACCACCTTGCTCTCCTACTTGAGTATGGAGTCCTAGAGGCAACTGAGCAATCAAATCATGGCAAGCACTAATATATAGTGCAGCGTCAATTTCATCTTTAGTGGCATCTGGTTTTGCAAGAAGCATATTCTCAAGAATGGTTCCGGAAAAAAGGCAAGGATTTTGAGGAAAATACGCGATAGTTTCACGCACGCTACGGACATCAAAATTCTGTAAAGGTTGGGCGTTAATCAATATCTTTCCGCTTGTTGGGGGGTAGAGTCCACAAAGGAGCTTCGCCAAGGTTGTTTTTCCGCACCCTGAAGGACCAAGTAACATAATTGGTTGCCCAGGTTGTAAACAGATATCAAGATGATTGATAATGGACTTATCTCCATAAGAAAAACAGAGATCGTTGGCTTCAAGATGAGGAGGAGCACTGAGTTGAAGAGGCGGCTTTTCTTCTTCCCATTCTGGAGGGGAGTTAAGAATATCGCCCAAACGAAGACGAGAGATTTTCAAATGCTGCCATTCTTCCCATAGGGATGCAAGGCTTAAGATAGGACCAGAAACATTGCCTGCAAGAAGATGAAAGGCAATAAGTTGCCCTAGCGTAATCTGGTTTTGAAGAACTGCTTGAGCACCAAAAAAGATAATAAAAATAGTGAAAAGATCACCAAAAATATGGCTCATGGCTCCATTGAGAAGATGCAATTTACTGGTTGTAAGGCTTTGATCCAGACTACGTGCTAGAGTTTCTTGCATGCGTACCGTATGAGCAGCTTCTTTTACGTGTGCTTTAATGGCTTCAAGATTGGTAAAACTTTCAATAAGGCGCGATTTATGGACAGCTTGCAGAGTGAAAGAACGGCGTAATTGGCGGCGCAAGAAGGGACCGACCAACGCTAAAGAACCCATTTGTAAAGGTAAAATGATAAGGACAATGAAGGTCAGTTTCGGACTAATGGAAAAGAGTGCAACAATATAAATAATGGCAAAGAGAACATTTAGCACAGTTGTGGTGATGGTTCCTGTTAAAAAACCGCGAATTGTATCAACCTCTCCAATACGTGAAAACAATTCTCCCACTTGCCAACGGCGTAAAGTGGGCAAAGAGAGACTTAAAAGATGGGTATAAATGCGCCGTCCAAATTCTAACGTAAGCCGATTGGCTAAATAGGCACCTAAGTAACCTGAAAGAGTGCTAAGAGCTGCGCTAAACAGCATGATAGCAACCATCAAGACAACGATAGCATAGAGACTTTCAATACGCTGAAAAGGGAGAATACGGTCGATAATCGCTTGAAAAATAAAAGGATTTACCAAGCCCAACAAACGCAAAACAACAGCAACGCAACTGAGTTCGATGACATAATAAATATATTTCTTTGTTGTTCTTGTAAACCAAGAGAAGGCTACAGGTTTTTCTTGTGAATGACTCATTTGAATTTATGATTTTGTTTAAGAGAAAGAGTGATGGATGCCGCATATTTTAACATTATTGTAAATAGTATTATTACTCAACAAAATATACATTTTGTATGAATATAATATAAACATAATGTATTTATTATTTATACAGTATTTTTATTGTTATTTATACAAATTATATTTACTTATTATAAAGTAAGCAGTAGATAATTTCTCACTGCATCATTACGATACAGTATTTTAAATATATATAATGGATAATAAAAAGGGTAGTTCAAGCTCATCGCATGATTCAAGTAGTAGTTCACATCCAAAAAGTTGGCTTTTTCCAGAAGAAGATGATTGTAGCGCAGGTGCTCATTCCCAAGCAGCAGGTGCAGTTGGCATCGTAGGAGAATTAATAGGAGGTATTGCTGGTGCAGTTGGAGGTCTTTTTTCTGGACCGGGAGGTGTTGGTTCTGGCTTTGTCAATGGAGCAATAGGAGGTGGACTAGCAGGAGTTGGTGACGCTGTGGTAGATAAATACAATAAATGCTATACGGCACCAAGTTGTTAAACAAGCGATTATGTTGAAGCAGCTGCCATACACGGAGGCATAGGAGCAGCAAGTGGTGCATTATTGGGTCCGGAAGTAGCACTAGCAGGCGGATTAGGAGGAGCTGCTAACGGTTTGATAGATAAGTACAATGAATGCCATCCGAATCCAAGTTGTGAGGCAGGCGATTATGTCGAATCAGCAGCCATAAAGGGAGGCGCAGGAGCATTAATTGGTTTATTAAGTGGTCCGGAAGAAGCAGTCGCAGGCGGAGTAATGGGAGCTGTTAGCGGTTTGATAGATAAGTACAATCAATGTCATCCGTAAAGTGGAGGGACATTGTTTCTAATTTATTTAGAAAATAGCTAGTAAGATATTTCTGAGATCAGTGATATTGTAAACATACTTTAAAGCTATGGCTAAACTGATTTCAGGGATATTTTTGTGTGTAATAATAGATATTTTATTTTGGATTTTTTTGTTATGAATACTTTTACTGGCTCCTTATTGGCAACGTTTATATGTGGATTTTTAATGTTCTCTTACAATAGATTTAAAGGTGAGAACTTGAGTATAAAAAGGACAATATTATCAACAATTATGTTTTTTATATTATATTATGCTGGAAATTTATTAGTTAAATATATGGGAATTTTATAAATATTGTTTATATATAAAATTATACTTAATTAAGTTAAGTTTATTATTTGAATTATACTTTCTATATATATTAAAGACTTCATAAAGTAGATGAAATTTCAGTCTGGATTTTTTGTTATGCATACTTTTACTAGCTCCTTAGTGACAGCAATTGGATTTGGACTTGCATGTTTTCTTACAATAGATTTAAAGGTGAGAACTGGAGTATAAAAAGGACAACATTATCAACAGTTAGGTTTTTTATATTATATTATGCTGCAAATTTATTAATTGAATATATGGGAATTTTAAAATAATATAAAATAAAGTTGTTATCAGTATTTTATTATTTATTATAATTTATATATTTTTACAAATTATAGTTTATTTTTTGCTAAATAGCATGCTCATCACATAATTCAATTAGTAACTCACATCCAAAAAGTTGACTTTTTCCAGAAGAAGATGATTGTAGCGCAGGCGCTCATTCCCAAGCAGCAAGCGCAGGCGGCATCGTAGGAGCATTAGTAGGAGGTGTTGCTGGTGTGCAGTCGGAGGTTCTATTGCTAAACTAGGAGGTGCAGGTGCTGGCTTTGTGAGTGGAGCAGTAGTAGGTGGACTAGAAGATCTGGTGACGCCATGGTAGATAAATACAATCAATGCCATCCGAATCCAAGTTGTGAAGTAGGCGATTATGTTGAATCAGCGGTCATAAAGGGAGGCACAGGAGCATTAATTGGTTTATTAAGTGGTGTCCGGAAGGAGCAGCCGCAGGCGGAGTAATGGGAGCTGTTAACGGTTTAAAAGATAAGTACAATCAATGCCATCCGTAAAATGGAGGGAGGCTGTTTCTAATTTATTTAGAAAATAGCTAGTAAGATATTTCTGAGATCAGTGATATTGTAAACATACTTTAAAGCTATGGCTAAACTGATTTCAGGGATATTTTTGTGTGTGATAATAGATATTTTATTTCGGATGTTTATTATGTATATTGGTGATAATATTATTTCACTATTAATGAGTAATGTTTTTGATGTGTTGTATTCAATATTTATTTTTATATTTTTATTTGCATTAATTTATAGATACAGTGGTGACAGTTGGAAAAATAGTATAAAGGAATCGCTTAAGACATTTGGTTTGTTCTTTTTGTTCTTTTTAGTATTTTTTTTATTTATTTTTCTTTTAAATATATTAGATATTAGTATTTATATTTAACTTATTATAAAAAACAACTTTCATTTAAATAAGTTTATATTATTTTTAATTATATATATTATGTTTTGACTTTCTTATTATGTATAATTTAAAAATTTTTTCTTATATAATTAGATTAAGAAGTTGAAAAGAATATAAAATTAGATTTATTTGAGTTAAGTTTATTATTTATAGCATTCTAAATTTCTATCTATATCTCTCTATATATAAAATCATTCGTAAAATAGATAAATTATTTTAAATTAAAATATTATTATATATGATATGTTTTTTATCAGGTTAAATAAGATTTATTTTTAGTATTTGTTTTATATCTATGTAGACTTTTTACATTTCAGAAAATGAGCTGACTTAGTTAAAAAGAGATAGAAAAAGCAACATTCTATACGAAAATTCTATTTTTTGTTATAGATTGTTTGCATATCTATAAATTTATGTAGCTATAAGTTTATAATCAAATTTGCTAAGTTTATTTTTTTTACAGAGTTTTTTCTTAAAAAGCACGAATTGTATTAATCTTTCCAATACGTGAAAACAGTTCTCCCATTTGCTAATGGCGTAAAACAGGCAGGAGAGCCTTAAAAGATGGGTGTAAACGCGTCGTCCAAATTCTAGCGTAAGCCGATTGGCTAAATAAGCCCCTAAGTAGCTTGATAGAGTGCTAATAGCCGTGCTAAACTGCATGCTAACCATCTTAATTGTATCGTTCTGATATGTTTTTTTACAAAATATAAAGGGGGATTTATATGTTTGGTTCATTTAGTTCTATTTTTTCTAATGGTTGGTCTTATGTTTCTAATACGTGGTCAAATATTTCATCAATGAATTTTTCAAGCAGTGAATCACGACCTGGGTGTACTGTTGGAGATTATCTCTCAGCAGGATTTTCAATGGGACGTAGGGGATAGAATATGGGAGTGGTAATTGGTGGAGTTATGGGGGGGGACAGTTGGAGGACCAATAGGCGCTGTGTAAGGTCTAATGTTAGGAGGAAGAGTTGGCTCTGCAGTAGGATTTGGTACAGGTTTGGGATATACAGCCTATGAATGTTATCGCTAATATAAAAATTAGCAGATATTTCTAAAATGAACAAGCTTGTAGGCATAATTATGTGTCTACAAACTTGACTGGAAGGTTTAGGTGCATAATTTTACAAAATTATATATTTATTTTGGATTTTTTTTATGAATGAGCTTATTAGTATTATTGTAGAATTATTATTTTCTATAGGTGCTTTATTTATATTTTTCTATACATTGTTTTCATATTATAAATCTAAAGGTTATAGTAAAAAAGAAATTTGGAAAAAAATTTTGTTAAGAATATTTTTGTTCTTTATATTATTTTCTATGACATTTTTTATTTATATACGTTATTTCTATGAACAATGATTATTCATTATTAATTTATAATTATAGATTAATTTGGAAATTTTATTTGTTATCTATATTTTTAATATATTTTATGAATTATTTTTTGCATTTTTTGTTTAATTATATTTATTTAAATTGTATTATGTATCTAAGGTATGTAATGAAAAAAATATTAAAATTAAATCATTAATTAATAATAAATTCGTTTTTTATATTATTTTAAATTATTAATTTTTATATGAAATAATATATATTAATGTTTATTGTTTTTATATGTTTTTAATTTGGATTTTTTATGATTGATATTATTCGTATTATTTCAGAATTATTATCTTCTACATGTTTTTTCTTTATATTTTTCTATTCCATGTTTTTACATTATAAATTTAAAGGTTATAGTAACAAAGAAATCGTGAAAAAAATTTTTTTCACGACATTTTTTTTCATTATATTTACTATATTACTTTCTATAACAGTTTTTATTTGTATACGTTATTTATATGAAAAATGATTTTTATAATAATTTATAATATTAAACTTTAAAAAATATTTACTGATTACATTTAGACAGAGACTTTAATATTATTATCAATATTTCTGTTTTTTTATTTCCTATTTTTTTAATCTTTTTCATTATTTCAAGAATGGTTAGGTTTAAGAATATTATCTTTTGTATAAGAATTTTTAGTTTATAGTTTTTGAAAAGTGATTATTTCCTTATATATCATAATTTATTGAAAAATAAGCTGATTTACTAATATAACTTACTATACTTCTAGTTTCTACTCATCATCTTGAGAAAGAGGAAGTGACGAGATTTCTGTATCAAGCGCATCCATAAAATCGATAATAAAAGCAGCATTGGTTCCCAAATCTCTTGGCAAATAACGAGAAGCAGAACGCATATCAACAAAAGTTGTATCCCCTTCATTCGTTAAACGAATAACAATATCTGAAATAAAGCCAAGGTAAAAAGTTTTGGCCATTGTTTCAATATAAAGCGCATCTTCTTCACCTTTAAACTTTTTTTGAGCTACAACAGGCCAATCATAGGCTTCTAAAACATTGAGAACAGATTCGCGAATACGGTCAGGTGATCCATCATAACGGCGCCCTGACATTTCTGGCCATTGTGAGATCTGTAATGTTGCTTGTTCAGTCAAAACACTTTTGAGCGGTAAAGCATCGCTGGGACGTATTGTGCGAAAAAAAGCCGGTGGTCTTTGTGTATCGGTAGAAATATCGTAAAGAGCTGGTAAGGTAAACCAAAGTCCAAAAAAGAGCATCAATGGTGTCGCAGTTATTAATGAATAAATGATCCCTTTTAAAGCTTTCATTCCCCCTAGAGCACCATAGACCCACAAACTATGAAGTGCTTTAAGAGCCAGAAAAAGAGAAATAATTACACAGCCAGTAGAGATACCTATCAAGATTATGAAGTCGCTTACGTTAAGTACGGAAAAACGTTGTAAAATGACCGAAAATAATAAAATAAAGAAGGCTAAACCACCAAATCGAGGGGACCATACTGCTGCTCTTGAAACGAACCGAACATATCTCTTCTTCATGAAGTTTTTCCCCTCAATTGTAAACTATAAGCCAAGTTTTTTCAGAGTGCTATCTTACAAAAAGCTTCTGCTCATAAACCAAAAATAAAGCACTTATTTTTGAGGTCAAGGATGCGTAATGTCTTATAAGTTTCCAGCGGTTATTTTAGCACTTCATTGAAGGTAAACAATATTTCTTCTATAATTTATCATGTCATTGATGCGAATTTTATGGGAATTTTTGTAAATAAAAAGAAGTAAACTCAAATAACAAGTTCTACGGTTGTTAGCAGCATATATTTTTAGAACTTTACTCTTGATTTTTCTCTTCTAATGGCGGGGAGTTTTTTCTGTCAGATAATGCGTCTCAAATAGGATATGATTATGTGCAATAGAGATTTCATTCTACCTCAATAAAAAATTTAGGGATCTACAATCAGATAAATCTGAATTCGAATATTTGATTAATAGAGAAAAAAGATAACCATTTTGATAGGCTTCATGTATTTTGTACAGAAAGTAAGGTATTGTACAAATGAGAGGTTAGTCCGTTTTTATTCATAAAATATGCGACAGGTCGCAGATGAAAGAAAAGCTTCACTTTCTTTTTTTGCAAGGGAAGAAGGGACAAAAATACGTAAAATAACAAACCCTTCATTCAAATTTTTAGCAACCAAAACTGAATTGGCATTTTTTTTAGGTTTTGATTTTTTGAGTTCTATGATTTGTATTGGTTTTCCAATGATAAGATCAAGTGTCGCATCAGGGGCTGTTCGGTCATTAAGGCTATAGAAAATAATTCCGTCGTGTGTGTAGGCTGCTAGTGACCAAAATTGTCGTGTTTTCAAAGCTTTTAAATGAACAGGTCCATTTTCAAGATTAAATCTGCAGACTTTAAGAAGAAAGAGTGGATCAGCAGATTGCTGAATAGGATTATTGGGCGTAAAATCGACAAATTGATAAGAGGTTCCAGATTTTTTTAGTGCTGTCCATATATTATCTTGTGCCCAATAGGGGATCAGAAAGAGAACGCAAATATGAACGATAATAGCGCCAATGATTGCAAGAAGTGCGGTATAAATAAATCTAATCACAATTTATTTGTCCTGATGGAATTTGTTCTATAGAGGGCATTGTGAGCTTTTGTAATGCCGTTGCTGAGATGATTGGAGTATCGTATAAAGTAAGAATAAGCCCGAATTCTTTTTGACTAATTGTTGCAAGCCAATTACCGGTTTGCGGTGTGGGTGAAATATTGATGCGCAATGAGCCATCATGCTCATAGATAATATTGTTAGTGTGAAGTTCAAAAGGTATTTCTTTGGATGAAGTATAGGGTTTAAGGGATTTGTCAGCTGTATAAAGGGTAAAAAGACGGGTTTCAGGGATGGTGCCTTTGAGCAAATAATGACAGTGATGATGAAGTGGACGCCCTTGGTTATCTTGCCAAATCTGGAATTGAATACCTTCAGTTCGTCCGAGTGAAACTATGCCTTGTTTAGCGGTGCGGGCGCGGGTATAAGGATCCATATTGGCAGTTCCCATTTGTGGATAAGCACTCCATTTTCCAATTCTAAAGCGTCCAAAATGAGGAAAGGAATTGAGCACATAATCGACACTCAGTTTTCCACATAAAATGGAAAAAGCGAAGATAAAAAAGAAAATGGTGATATTAAAAAACATCAGTGAATATCTTGAATTCAAAATGTTGAATCTCCAGTTGTTTTCATCTTCAAAGAAATTGCAGATGGTTTTTTCAGATCTTTGTTAATCAATCGCACGATATTTAATGTTTCAGGAGAAAGCGTAGAGGGTATTGGGGAAGGAACTTCAGAATCTACACGGGAAGAAAGTACTGGAGGCTGATAAGGAAGGAGAGAATCTTTAACACCATAGAGCTGTTTGAGCATAATATTTTGATGCGCAGCAAGCATGATACGATGCCATATCATGGCAGGAACGCCACCCCCAAAAGCACGATTCATCGGTGAAAAATTATCATTTCCCATCCATACCGCTCCCGTATAATTTCCCGTAAAGCCAACAAACCAAGCATCACGATAAGATTGTGATGTTCCAGTTTTCCCAGCGACAAGAGTCATGGGCAACGCAGCACGCTTACCAGATCCTCGTGTTGTGACACCCACCATCATTTGATTCATATAAGCTGCTGATTGTTCACTCAGAACTCGGTGTAGTTTTTTTCCGTTATGTTCGAAATCCCACACAACACGATCATCAATTGTTTTGATTTGCGTAAACCCATGACGATTACCCGCTATTCCTCCATTGGCAAAGACATTAAAGCCTGTAGCTTGATCCATGGGGGTCATGTTGGAAGTGCCAAGAACCATCGTTTTGTGTGATAAAATATGCGCGTTAATCCCCATATTCTTGATGAGATCTATGATAGGTTGGGTATCGCGGTTAAGATATTGGTAGGTGAGATAAACAGGGACTGTATTAATGGAAAAGGCTAAAGCTGTTGCTAAATCAATTTTCCCCAAATAACGACCAGAATTATTTTTGGGTGTCCAACCTCCCCAATTGATGGGAGCATCTAGAACGATTGTTGAGGGTGATAATCCATGTTCCATTGCGGCTGCATAAACATAAGGTTTGAATGAAGAACCAGGTTGTCGACCGCCCTGTGTTGCTCTGTTAAATTGGCTCTTTTTGTAATCTAGTCCTCCAACAATTGCACATACCGCACCGTTATTATCGAGTATAACGGTGGCTGCTTGTGTTACACGATATTGTTGACCATATTGATGTAAATGATAGGCAATTGATTCTTCTGCTGCTTTTTGAATATTCGGATCAAGGGTTGTTTGAATAATTAAACTATGGCTTGGAAGTTGATTGCGCATTTTTTTGACTTCCTCGAATGCCCAATCAAGAAAATAATCTGGCTGATTATTTTCTATTTGGGGAAGTGCCTTAGCAGGGTGGCGATGCGCATTGATAATCTGGCTTTTTGTCATAAAGCCACTATTAACAAGATTAGAAAGGACGACATTGGCACGTGTTTGAGCAGCAAAGAGATGACTATGGGGGGCATATTTTGTTGGAGCTTTAAAGAGTCCTGCTAACATAGCAGATTCACTCAAAGATACATGACGGATATCTTTTCCAAAATAAAATTTTGCAGCGGCTGCAATACCAAAATTGTTTCCTCCCATATAGGCTCGGTCAAGATAAAGTTGCAAAATCTGCTTTTTACTAAAATTTGCTTCTAGCCAAAGAGCAAGATAAGCTTCTTTGATTTTACGTGTTATGGTTCTCTCGTTTGTTAAGAATAAATTTTTAGCCAATTGTTGTGTGAGAGTTGAACCACCTTGCACCACCCCTTTAGCTTGAATATTTTGTGAAATTGCCCGTGTAAGTCCTTGAAAATCAACGCCCCAATGATCAAAAAAACGACGGTCTTCTGTGGCAAGAACGGCTTTAATAACAGTGTCAGGCATTTCTTCAACAGGGACAGAAATAGCCGGCATTGCACCACGGTGTCCAATTGGATTTCCATAGAGATCGAGAAAAAGAATGGAAAAGTTTTTAGGAGAAGACCAATCTGTTTTGGTAAGTTCAAAAACAGAAATGCCCAAAATGGTGAAAAGAGTAAATCCCATCAACCCTAATGTTAGTATTTCATCGAGAACTTCAACAATAAAACGTTTCCATCCTTGAAGATGAAAATTTTGTGAGACGATTTTTGCCTTTTTCCAGAAAAAACTGTTAGCAGAACGAATGTGATAAAGCGCTGTGTCTAATCGTGCGTCTAATTCAATGAGAGCAGGACTATGAAATGGCTTACGGTGTTGCCCTTTCTTTTTTTTAAAAAAATCAAACATTTAAAGAGAGCCTATGGCAAAGCAATACAACCAAACAAATCTACAATAAGTATATGGAGTAGAAGTATTTTTTTTCTATAGTTATAACAGAGAAAGAATTTGTTTTAGAATTATGCATTTTTTGTAAGATATTATATTAATATTTTATTATTTTATTGAATAAATTTTATTATCATTATTAAAAATATTTTTTTTATTTTTTAAAAATTTGGAGTAATGTTAATATGTTCTTCTGTAAGATAAATGATAAATTGTTTCCGTTTGTGATTTTTTAATCGACCAAAAAAAAACATTATTTCTTTTATTCTTCAGAAGGAAGAATAATAAGTTATTAAAGTATCTATGATGAAAAAAGTTTTTTTAGTTGTAATGTTAGCATCTTTTTTAGGAGCAGATTCTGTTCGAGCAGCTGATTGCGCTGAGGTTGGGAAGAAGGTTGCAATTCAGGAGAAGGGGGTTCTCGTCCGTTCAAAACTGGTTGTTGAGGATGGAAGGGATATGTGTGCAATTGTGGTTGTTGTGCCAGCCCGTAATGGTGAGAAATTGCGCCGTGTTGAGGTTGTGGTTCCTGCCGATTAGTATTAGATGTTGTCATGCGTATTTTAATTGCTGAAGATGATCGGAATCTTCACCATCAATTAGCAGAAGCTGTAAAGCATGCAGGATATGTTTTTGATAGTGCTTTCGATGGTGAAGAGGCTTATTTTTTAGGCAGTACAGAGTCTTATGACGCAGTGATCCTTGATATAGGCTTACCGTCTATTGATGGTATTCGTGTTGTTGAAAAGTGGCGTCAAGAAGGGTACTCCATGCCTGTTTTAATACTAACGGCGCGAGATCGTTGGTCTGATAAGGTGCTTGGTATTGATGCAGGGGCTGACGATTATGTTGTGAAGCCATTTCATTTGGAGGAAGTAATGGCGCGCTTACGGGCATTAATTCGTCGCGCTACCGGACATGCGACAAGTGCATTATGTTGTGGAAATGTTTTATTGGATACGAAGACGTCTCGTGTTTTTGTGGATGGTCAATTGATTAAACTAACATCTTATGAATTTAGACTTCTTTCGTATCTCATGCATCATTGTGACAGGGTTATTTCAAGAACGGAGCTTACCGAACATCTTTATGATCAGGATTTTGATAAGGACTCGAATACGGTGGAAGTCTTTGTAGGTCGGTTACGGAAAAAGCTTGGAGTAGATTTTATTGAGACTATTCGAGGAATGGGATATCGCGTCAGAACGCCAGGTGATAAATGAATATTTTCAAGGAGGATAATTGGTTTGGGAAGCTATTTTTTGTCATTACGCGGTCTCTCAGTTTACGTGTTATGATTTTATCAACATTATGGGTTGTGATTTCTCTTTTATCGATTTCTGCAGTGAGTATTTTATTTTATAAACGTTCAACTGAACAAAGCTTAGAGCGTATCCTTTCTGCTCAACTTTACAGTCTTATTGCAACAGTCATGGTTTCACCGGAAGGCATTTTGAAAGGAGGGGCTGAGATTGATGATATTCGTTATTCTGATCCAACAACGGGATGGTATTGGGAAGTTGTTGCGATATCCCATAATTTAAAAGGAAGATTGACATCTCCCTCATTGGGAACAGGAAAGATATTTACCCCAAGCGAAGTCGATATACCTTTTGATAATAAATTTTTTCGCTCTTATCGGATCAAGGGAAACGATGGCCAAAAGCTACAAGTGATTGAGAGTGATGTTGTTCTTGATAATAAAAATCATATTGCACGTTTTCGGCTTGTTGGGAATATCGATGAAGCCCATGCCCAAGTAAAGGAATTTAAGCAAACTTTGCAAATTTTTCTTTGGAGTTTTGGTATTGGGAGTGTTCTTATTAATATTGCTATTATTTTCTTTAGTTTTCAACCGTTGAAGCTTATTCGACGTGCATTGAATGATATTCGCGAAGGAAGAGTTCATTATGTGAATACGGATTTAGTCAGTGAAGTGATGCCGCTTGTACAAGAGATGAATGCTCTCATTAATAATAATCAGCGTATTATTGAGCGATTTCGCACACAGGTTGGTAATCTCGCGCATTCATTGAAGACGCCTCTATCCGTGATTATGAATGAGACCGATAAGATGCACGGAGAAAAGGCGTGTCTGTTGAGAGAGCAAACGCAAATTATGCGTGCTCAAATCAATCATTATCTTCAGCGGGCGCGGATTGCAGCACAATGCGATAGTATTATCTATCATACATCTGTTCGCAGTGTGATTGATCGTTTAGTGCGGGTTATGAAAAAGCTTAATCCTGAAAAAAAAATTGAATTTATTATGGATGTTGATGATATTGTTTTTTCTGGAGAGAAGGAAGATCTAGAAGAAATTATAGGAAATTTGATTGAAAATGCTACTCAGTGGTCTCGCACAAAGGTGTTGATCTCTTGTTGTATAGAAGAAAATGTTGAAGAAGAGAAATATTTCAGTATCCTTGTTGAAGATGATGGTCCTGGTTTAACAGAAGATAAAATTGATGAAGCATTAAAAAGAGGCCGGCGGTTTGATGAAAGTAAACCGGGGACAGGTTTAGGGTTAGCAATTGTTTCAGATATGGTCAATGAATATGGCGGCAATCTCTTTTTATCGCGTTCTGATTTGGGTGGGTTGTATGCAAAAGTTTTATTACCCAAGATAGGAGAATAACATATTTTTTCCTCTATCAGAAAACATCTATAAGGTGTGTAAAGCAATATTTTCAGACAATACAAAAAGGTAAGGAGGCATTTCAGAAGATCTGTATTTATAATCAAAATAGAAAATAAAGCCTTGTTTTTGTTTTCTTGATAGAGGTGATCTATATGAGAGAAATGAACAATATATTTTATATAAGTTTATAATGTACTCCATGAAAAAATGATTTTTATCATTTAGCATCACTCTTCTTATGAAGAGGATAAAAGGTAAGCGAGAGATTCTCTGTTGGTATTGGAAAAAAGTGATATGCTCTTATTCATTTTTGCAGCATTTTTTCTGGCTTTTCTGGCAAGTGTTCTTTTTCTTTCACTCCGTTTTGACGATAGGATAAAGAAAGAAGGAAAAGTTCAAACCATGGATGGTGATAGAAGTCATAGGCATACGATTGAGTGTAACAAGCTTTATATGCATTATAAAAAAAGGAATATTCTTAAGGCCTTAAGTGTTTTATTTGTTCTTCTCATCACATGGAGTATTTATGGGCTGACAGGTAATCCGGAAGTGAAAAGCTATTTTTTTAGCGAATTAATGGATAAAGATCCTAAAATTCTAAGTCAGCAAGAAAAGCTTGTTCGCTTACAAGTGCTGTTTTTCCGATCACCTCGTGATGGCAAGCTCGCAGATGCGTTAGCAGTAGGGTATCTTGAAGAGCGCCATTTTCAAGAGGCGGTCAATGCTTATTTAGATGCACTTCGTTTGAATGGAGAGACAGCTCCAAGGCTTGTAGGATATGGTTTAGCATTGGTTGGTTATGAAGGAGGCATGATAACGCAAGAAGCACAAAATGCTTTTCAAAAAGCAGCGGATTTAGCGCCAACAGATTTTTATCCACGTTTATTGTTGGCTGATGCATTGCATCAAGCAGGAAAAACTGCGCAGGCAGTGCAATTTTTACAAAGCTTTCTTGACACAATGCCTGAAAATTTTTCAGGACGATCACGTGTTGAAAAAATGATGATTCAGTTACGTGATTTATCGAGTGGGCCATACAAAGAAAAGGAATAGGCGTCAATTGAGATGAGAAAATAAAAGAGAAAAGCTGTTTAGGAAGATAAAAGAGGGGGCATTCTAGAAGAGAAAGGTATGTGTAGAGACGATTAAAGAACAGAAATGAAGAATGGAAAGAGCGCAATATAAGTGGTTATATATTAAATAAAAATTGGTGAAAAAAGTAAGAAAGCTATTGGTAAGCTTATTAGCAAAGATGAGAGATTGGATAAAAAGTTGCACCTATGTAGAAGATGTGCAAAGCTCTTAAAAAATAAAATATTGATACTTAATTATAACGTATTTAAAATTTTTTCGCAGAGTGTCTATGAACAATCAATCTTTAAAAAGTTCTACTTCGTTGAAGGTTATTTTAGAGCAGCGAAAAAAAAAGCGCTTACTGATCATATTATTATGTTGTTTGGTTATGACAATTGCAGCAAGTCTCATAGTGTATGCAATGCGTCATGCGGTCAGTTTTTTTAGAATGCCCTCTGAAATTACAAGAGAAGATATTTTAACGGGGCGCCCTTTGCGTTTGGGTGGCTTTGTTGAAAAGGGAACTGTTCAATATGTTGGAGAGAGAGGCGTTGTTTTTTTTGTAACGGATAACAAAAAACATGAAAAAGTAGTTTTCAATGGTGCCTTACCGGATCTTTTTCGTGAAGGTCAGGGGGTGATCGTAGAAGGGCATTTCGATAAACAGGGCTTTTTTATTGGGATGCGTATTTTAGCAAAACATGATGAAACTTATATGCCTAAAGAAACAGCTGATCGTTTGAAAAAACATTACATTATGGAGAAATAATTCGATTGTGCTTGTCGAACTGGGTCATATTTTTTTAGCTGCAGCATTTTCAGTAAGCTTATTAGGGGCATTTTTACCTGCTTTAGGTTTTTGGTGGAGAGAGCGTTTGTTAATGCAAACAGTTGTTCCTCTAACATATATCACTTTTACATTACTGCTTTTATCTTTTTTAGTGATAATTTATGCTTATGTCGTATCTGATTTTTCTGTTTTGAACGTTGTTGAGAATTCTCATTCAGAAAAACCGATGCTCTATAAAATTACAGGTGTTTGGGGCAACCACGAAGGCTCTATGTTGTTATGGGTTTTAAGTCTTGCTTTTTTTAGTGCATTGATGGCTTTTTTTAACCAACATTTGCCAGAAGATTTTAAGACGCTTGTTTTAATTTGCCAAAGTTGGATTACAACTGCTTTTCTTTTATTTATTATTTTTGTATCCAATCCATTTTTACGCGTAAATCCACCAGCATTGCAGGGAAATGGTCTCAATCCTCTTTTACAAGATATCGCATTAGCAATGCATCCACCGCTACTTTACTTAGGGTATGTCGGTTTTTCACTTTGTTTTTCTTTTGCCGTTGCGGCATTGATTATGGGACATGTTGATAGAATTTGGGCGCGTGGGATTCGTCCGTGGCTTTTACTTTCTTGGTGTTTTTTGACATTGGGTATTATGGTTGGCTCTTATTGGGCTTATTATGAGCTAGGATGGGGGGGCTACTGGTTTTGGGATCCTGTTGAAAATGTTTCGTTTATGCCTTGGCTTTCAGGAACAGCTCTTTTACATTCTATTCTCGTTCTCGAAAAACGAGAAATATTAAAAAGTTGGACTTTATTTTTGGCGCTGCTAACTTTTTCTCTTTCTTTAATGGGAACTTTTCTTGTTCGTTCGGGACTTTTAGTTTCTGTTCATAGCTTTGCTATTGATCCAGCACGGGGGCAGGCAATTCTTGCACTTTTATTTTTCTTTACGGGAGTGTCTTTTCTTCTTTTTGCTTTGCGTATCCCTATTTTTAAAACAGAAAGATTTTTTCAACCAATTTCGCGTGAAGGATTTATTGTTTTAAATAACTTGTTATTCATAACAATAACAGCAACCGTATTGATTGGTACGCTCTATCCTTATTTTATTGAGATATTCACAGGGCAAAAAATTTCTGTAGGAGCTGCTTTTTTTAATCTTACCTGTGGACCGCTCATGCTTTTGCTGTTGTTGTTTGTTCCATTTGGGTCAATGATGGCATGGAAACGTGGTGATTTTCTCGCAGTTTTTGAACGGTTGTGGTTTGTTTTTGTATTGGTTAGTATCGTCTGTTTTATAACATTTTACGCGACATCGTTGCATGATATTTTTGCAGTTTTAGGCATTGGGCTTTCAGCATTTGTTTTTTTAGGCAGTTTAGCAAATCTGTGGGGAAAGAGTGGATATGGCAAGACAAATTTTTCAGTATGCGTGAAGAGATTTTTGCGATTGCCATGGTCTGTTTTTGGTGCTGCAATGGCACATATGGGATTAGGCGTTACATTATTTGGCATTGTTTGTGTGGCCAATTTGGGGCAAGAACGTATTTTAACCATGAATATAGGAGATAGGGTGACAATAGCGGATAAAACTCTTTATTTTGATGCAGTGCATGATGGTGTTGGTTCAAATTATTCGGCAATGGAGTTTTATTTTAAAGTATATGAAAATAAAAATATTGTTGGTTATGTAACAGCCTCAAAGCGATTTTATTCAAGTCAAAATACATCAACAACGGAAGTTGGTCTTCAAAATCATGGCTTATCGCAGCTCTATATTGTACCGGGACATATCGATAATCGGGGTCTTGTTGTGCACATATGGTGGAAGCCTTATGTAATATGTATTTGGTTAGGGGCTTTCATAATGGCTATGGGAGGATGTCTTTCTCTTCTGGGGTATTGGTTTCGCATTGGCGTGTACCACAGGGTGCTGCGTGCTTTAAATTTGGGGAGAAGACATTGAGATGAAAAAATTTTATTGGATTTTATTTTTTTTAATGACAGCGTATCCTTTTCGATTAGCTACAGCAGTAGAGCCAGATGAGATTTTAAAGGATACAATTCTTGAATCGCGCGCACGAGATATTTCATCGCATTTACGTTGTCCTGTTTGCCAAAATCAATCAATTGATGATTCAGATGCTTCTCTGGCACGTGATTTACGGCTTTTCATTCGGGAAAGATTAAAAATGGGTTATAGTAATCAGCAAGTTATTGACTTTCTTGTTGAACGATATGGTGAATTTATTCTCTTGAAACCACCATTGAATAAAACAACTTGGTTTTTATGGTTCTCGCCTTTGATAATTATTATCATTGGTGTCAGTGTCATATTTTTCCAATTAAGACGGTATAATCGTGAAAAAATAATGGATTATGTGAATGAAAAAGAACAATCAAAAATGCCATTGCATTAAAAATGATGTACATATAAATAAAAAATTCAGATTATCTGCAATGAACATTCAACCTTATTGTATTATATTGGGGAATACTGAAACCTTACAAAATTTTAATAATTTAGACACAAAACGGTAAGGTCTGGTATTTTATAAGTTATCAAAATTGGGATAAAGGAATGATTGAATAGGAGCATAGAATAAATGTTAAAAAAAACATTCTTTAAAACATTTGTTGCAGTAAGTTTTTCCGCAGTATTGGAGAGTGCACTGTTTTTTAGTGGATGTACATCAAGCTTGTGGACGACAAAAGCTCATGCAAGTTCTGTATTGACTTCGTTAATACCACAACAGGGATTTGCAGATATCGTTGCTCAAGTGAAGCCGGCAGTTGTTGCAGTACAAGTAAAGAGCAATAAAAAGAAAAAAGATTGGTTCTTTAGCAACTTTTTTAGTGGTCCGGGTATTGATCAATTACCAGATCAACACCCTTTGAAAAGGCTTTTTAAAGAGTTTTATGATCTTGATAAACCTAAAAATAATTTTCCCAATCATTCGCAGCGACTCCGCCCTGTCGCTTTTGGATCGGGTTTTTTTATTTCGTCTGATGGTTACATTGTGACCAATGATCATGTAATTTCAGAGGGAACAAGTTATTCTGTTGTTCTTGATGATGGTACAAAATTGAATGCAAAGCTCATTGGGAAAGACCCCAAAACCGACCTTGCCGTACTAAAAGTAAATGATAACAGGAAATTTTCCTATGTTGATTTTGGAGATGATTCAAAGCTTCGTGTTGGAGATTGGGTTGTTGCCATTGGAAATCCATTTGACCTTGGTGGAACTGTAACAGCAGGGATTGTTTCAGCGCGCGGACGTGATATTGGCACGGGTGTCTATGATGATTTTATTCAGATTGATGCTGCTGTTAATAGAGGAAACTCTGGTGGACCAACCTTTGATCTTAATGGAAAAGTTGTTGGGGTTAATACAGCAATTTTTTCTCCTTCTGGAGGAAACGTTGGGATAGCTTTTGCTATTCCGGCAACGACTGTCAAACAGGTTGTACAGCAACTTATCGAAAAAGGTTCAGTTCAGCGTGGTTGGTTAGGCGTTCAGATTCAGCCGGTAACAAAGGAGATTTCTGATTCAATAGGTCTAAAAGAAGCAAAAGGCGCTTTGGTTACTGATCCGTTAAAAGGACCAGCAGAAAAGGCTGGTATTAAGGCTGGTGATGTCATTATTTCAGTGAATAATGAAAAGGTTGCCGATGCGCGTGAGTTAGCGAGACGTATTGCAAATATTAAACCAGGAGAAACGGTTGATATAGGGATTTGGAGATCAGGTAAAGAGAAGAATATCAAAGTCAAACTTGCTTCAATGTCTGAAGATGAAAGTAAGGAAGAGGGTTCAAAATATTCAAGTGGACGCGGTGATTTAGATGAAACATTGGAAGATTATGGTTTGATTGTTATTCCTTCTGATGATGGTGTAGGGTTGGTTGTAACCGATGTAGATTCCGATTCAGATGCAGCAGATAAAGGGATACGCCCTGGTGATATCATTGTGACAGTGAATAATAAACCGGTTAAACGAGTCTCTGATATTATTAGCACAATCGAAAATGCTCAGCAGTTAGGACGAAAAGCTATACTCTTACAAGTGCGAACAAATGATCAAAATCGTTTTGTTGCTCTTCCAATTTTCAAAAAATAAAGCTTTGGTTTTAGGACAAATGTTTATTAAAATTTGTCCTAAAACACACTAAAATAATGGAGATGCGTTTTATGAAGATACTCGTTATTGAAGATGATCATGAGACGGGGCGTTATCTCGAAAAAGCTTTTTTAGAAGTAGGGCATTCTGTTGATATTGCTTATGATGGAGATACGGGATATACTCTAGCGACCACGGAAAATTATGACGTTATGGTTATTGATCGAATGCTTTTGCATCGCGATGGTCTTTCTATTATTGCTGAATTGCGTGCTAAAGGCAATGAAACACCGGTTCTTATTCTGTCGGCATTAGGGCAAGTTAATGATCGTGTCACGGGGTTGCGTGCAGGGGGAGATGATTATTTGACAAAGCCTTATGCTTTTTCTGAACTTCTTGCGCGTGTTGAAGTGTTACAACGGCGGAAGAATCCTAAAGAAGCAGAAACTGTTTATTGCGTAAGTAATCTCGAGCTTGATCGGTTGGCACATACAGTAAAACGGGGAGATAGAAACATCCTATTGCAACCGCGAGAGTTTCGTTTACTTGAATATTTAATGCGATATGCGGGGCAAGTTGTTACACGCACTATGCTTTTGGAAAATGTTTGGGATTACCATTTTGATCCACAAACAAATGTTATTGATGTTCATATATCCCGTTTGAGAGCCAAAATTGAAAAAGATTTTGATGTTCCACTTCTCCATACCGTACGTGGAGCTGGATATATGCTGAAAGCGCCAGATAATAAAGCATGAATCGTTTGATTAATATAATGCGCACGACAGCGTTAAGGCTTTCAGCACTTTATATTTTATTGTTTGGATTGGTAGCAACAGGGCTTTCTATTTATATGACAGCCTTTTCTGTTTCATTGTTAACAAAGCAAACTGAAAAGGCTTTACATGAAGAATTAAAGTATATTGAAAATGCTTATAATTATGGGGGGCTATCTTTATTAATGCGCACTATTAATTATCGTTCAAGACAACCAGGTGCATTTCTTTATCTTGTCACGGATCCTATGGGGCGTATTTTAGCAGGAAATGTCGCACGTATTGAATTAGGCCTTTTGAATCAGAGCGGTTTTATTTCTACCTCTTTTTTGTATTCCCGTTTTGGAGAACCTGGCAAAACAAGTGAACATCGCGCTTTGGCAGTTGTTGTTGATTTGCCTAATGCTATGAAGATTCTTATCGGACGCGATTTGGATGAGCCAGAACGTTTTGCGGCGGTTATTCATAAAGCTGTAATCATTGCACTTGCTGCAATGGTTGGGGGGGCTTTACTCATATGGTTTTTTGTTGGCAGGAGGGCTTTACAAAGGATTGATCACGTAACGGCTGCATCACAGCGTTTGATGAATGGTGATTTCAGTGGGCGTTTACCTGTTTCTGGAGTAGGGGATGAGTTTGATCGACTGTCAACTAATCTTAATGTTATGTTAGATCGCATTGAAGAGTTAAATATTGGTTTGCGTCAAGTATCAGATAATATTGCTCATGATCTAAAAACACCGTTAACACGCCTTAGAAATCGTGCTGAAGAGGCGCTTTCAGGAAATAAAACAAAGCTTGAATATCGTCAGGTACTTGATAGTGTTATTGCTGAATCAGATCAACTTATTCGTACATTTAATGCAATTTTAATGATTTCACGCATTGAAGCGAGCAGTGCAATTGAGCATCTTGAGATGATGAATATGAAATTGATCCTTGAAGATGCTATTGAACTTTACGAACCTTTTGCTGAAGAGTCAGGTGTTTTACTTCAGTTGGGGGATATATTTGATAAAGAGCTTAAATTGAATCGTGAGCTTGTTGCGCAATCAATTTTTAATCTTATAGATAATGCGATTAAATATGCGCCTAAAGGTGGAAGGAAAGCAAAAGTTTGCTTATCAATGGAATATCGTGATGAACATTTATTAGTTGTTGTGAGCGACAATGGACCAGGAATAGCAGAGGATAAACGTGAAAAAGTAACAGAACGATTTGTTCGTCTTGAAGAAAGTCGTACACAAGCTGGTTTTGGGATTGGTTTAAGTATAGCAAAAGCAGTTATGAAGCTTCATGGCGGTGAATTGTTACTTGAAGATGCAAATCCAGGGCTCAGGGCTGTTTTGTTATTTCCTTAAAGATATTTTTCTTCATTTTTCTCTTTTCATATGTAACAACTATTTTAAAAGTATAATGCAATAGAAAGGAAGAAAAAATGCTTTTCAAGGGAGCACAGACGAAACAAGCTTTTTTAAAAACACAGCTTCTTTCTTTATGTCCTCTCGATAAAAGTAGTTCCCAATGGCTAAAAGATATGGAAGAACAAGCAAGGAAAGAAGGTTTAGAACCGCTTGTTTCCATCATTTCAGAGAGTGGAACGCAGATTGATTTTATCAGTTCGGTTATGACCTTATCTCCTTTTTTGCGTGAGGTTTTAATTGCCAATCCATCATATCTTAGTACTTTATTAAACGTTGATATAGAAACAAGACTGAGCGAAATTATAGATGATATTACGGTTATTGATCAGGATGAAACTATAAATGAAACTTCATTAATGGCTGCTTTAAGGCGCAAAAAACGAGAAGCGCATATTCTCATTGCTTTAGCTGATTTGGGTGGTGTTTTTACTTACGAAGTTTCATGTGCTTGGTTGACACGTTTGGGTGAAGCAGCATTAGGTGTAGCATTGCGTTTTCTCTTAAGAGAAGCACATGATCATGGTAAGATTAATTTGCTAAGCCGCGAAAATCCAGAAAAAGACTGTGGTTTAATTATTTTAGGGATGGGAAAATTAGGAGCAGGGGAACTTAATTATTCTTCTGATATTGATCTTATTGTTTTTATTGATGAAACATCATCTCATATTGGTAATCTTTCTGAAAGTGTCGACATATTTTCTAAAATGGTACGTCGATTAATCCGTATCATTCAAGAACGTACTGCGGAAGGGTATGTTTTTCGTCTTGATTTTCGGCTTCGTCCAGATCCAGGATCAACCCCTTTGGCCTTACCAGTAAGGACTGCATTGCGTTATTACGAAGGGCGTGGGCAAAATTGGGAACGAGCAGCCATGATTAAAGCACGTCCAGTTGCTGGCGATAAGAGGGCGGGTTTTAACTTTCTCAAAGAGCTTTTTCCCTATGTGTGGCGGAAGTATTTAGATTATGCTGCTATTGCTGATATTCATTCGATCAAACGTCAAATTCATGCGCATAAAAGTTATGGTCAAATTGCAGCTTATGGCCATAATATAAAGTTAGGTCGTGGGGGTATTCGTGAGATTGAGTTTTTTGTTCAGACACAACAACTTATTGCTGGTGGGCGTTTTCCTCAATTGCGTGGACGTCAGACGGTTGCAATGTTGGCAGAACTTCATGCGCTTGGTTGGATTAGTGAGAAAACGAGAGATAGTCTTATAAAAAGTTATGCTTTTCTGCGAAATGTGGAACATCGTATTCAGATGCTTGCAGATGAACAAACGCATCTTCTCCCAAATGATATTACTCAATTCACGAGTGTTGCCTATTTAATGGGCTATCACGATAGGAGCAGTTTTATTGACGATTTATTAAAAACACTTCATGTTGTTGAAAAGCATTATGCAGCACTGTTTGAGAATGAGCAAGAACTTGGTTTAGAAATTGGTAATTTAGTTTTTACAGGTGAAGAAGATGATCCAGAGACATTAATAACGTTAAGCCGTTTAGGCTTTGAAAGAGCAAGTGATATTTGTCGTATTATGCGCACCCTTCACTGTGGTCGTTATAAAGCAACGCAATCAGCTGAAGCACGCGAGAGATTAACGGAATTAACACCTGCTCTTTTGAAAGCTTTTGGCGCGACAAAGCGAGCTGATGAGGCGATGTTGCGTTTTGATAGTTTTTTACAGGGCTTACCCTCAGGAATTCAACTTTTTAGTCTTTTGCAATCTAATCCCTCTCTTTTGGATATGCTTGTCCTTATTATGGGGGCTGCTCCACGTCTTGCAGAAATTATTGCACGCAGGTCCCATGTTTTTGATGGAATGTTAGATCCGAATATTCTTTCAGAATTACCGACCAAAATGTACTTAGAAAAACGGCTTGAATATTTTCTTGAAAATGTTCTTTCTTATGAGGAAATTCTTGACCATTTAAGAATTTTTGCAGATGAACAACGTTTTTTGATTGGTATTCGAATTTTGAATGGTACAATTACAGGAGAAAGAGCGGGTTTTGCTTTTACTGCGCTTGCTGATCTTATGATTACAAAAACATTTGCTACCGTTCAAGAGGAATTTTCTCGTCTTCATGGTCGTATTAAAGGGGGGCGTGTTGGCATATTGGGTATGGGGAAGCTTGGAAGTCGCGAATTAACGGCAGATTCTGATGTTGACCTCGTTTTGCTTTATGAACACGATGATGATGCAGAAATATCTGATGGAGAAAAGCCTCTTTATATCTCTCAATATTATACGCGTTTAGCACAGCGCCTCGTTTCTGCTTTATCCACTCTTACAAGCCAAGGTGTTCTTTATGTCGTTGATTTAAGATTACGGCCATTAGGCAATAAAGGACCTATTGCTGTTTCTTTTCCATTTTTTAAAAAGTATTATCGCCAAGAAGCATGGATATGGGAATATCTTGCTTTAACAAGGGCTAGAGGCATTGCAGGAGATCCTGATTTTTTACAAAAGCTAGAAAATGAAGTGTGTGCAATTATTGCTATTTCTCGTGATAAGAAGGAAGTTGCAAAAGAAGTATGTGAAATGCGTTCCTTGATTGCAAAAGAAAAGCCGCCAAAAAATCAATGGGATTTAAAAACGATGTCTGGTGGCATTATGGATTTGGAGTTTATTGCTCAATTTTCTCTTATTACGCATGTCATTGAGTTTCACATTGGAGAGACGACAGCAGATATTTTAGATAATTTACCAAATAGTTTTCTTAATCAGTCATGTGTTGCTGATTTACATTATGCCTATGGTCTCTATACAAATTTGAGTCAAATTATACGACTTTGCTTAAATGATTCTCTTGATCCCAATGATATGCCAGCTGGATTAAGTGATCTTTTGTTAAAGAGTGTTGGGGAACCTGATTTGCTTCGTGTTGAAAAATTAATTGCAGAAACTGGGCAATTAGTCTGTTCAGTTTTTACGAAAGTCATGAAACATTAAATGTATTTTATAATGCTTTTATGAAATTATTGAATGCGATTATTAGATAAAATCATAAAAATATATTATAGAAGCTTAAAAATTATTAATTCCATTTTTATATATTAATTTTGATATTTTATGTCATATAGGTTTGAGAGATCTAGAGAGTAAAAACCATTCTCTACTTATTTCCTCAAGTGTCATGAAAGAGTTTCTCTATCAAAAAAGTCATTCTAGGTGTTATCCTTTATACAAAAAGAAATAAGTACTAGATTTTAGCGAATGATGTTGCTCATGTATATGATACAAGAATATGGATCAGTTATAAATCAGTAGTATTATATTAGATATAATTATCAAGTTAGAGATATTAAACACAATAATATATTCAATAATGTTTTTATAATATTAGATTTATATAAAATATTATAGAGGTAGTGGATATATATTATTTATTATTATACAAATATATTGAAGTAAATATGATAAAAAGTTTTATTGATTATATATCTTATTTTTTAAACAAAATTGATATTGGAGTTGTTTATATTATTATGGATAATAATAAAATATCCATCTATGAAAGCTATTATAAAGTAATAATTTAAGAAAATTATAAATAAATTTTTTAAATTATTTATAATAATTATGTATTAAAAAATAATTTTATTTTTAAATAGGAGTTTAAAGTTTTTAACTGTGTCATTTTTGCTATAGATTTTTTGCAAAAAATGTGAAACGATTTACTATTATTTATGTATCACATTAGCTTTTAGGGGAGCAATTATGATTACAAAGTATTTAATCTCAACATCTATATTTTCTTTAATTTCAATTTCTATCGTACAGGCGGCGGATAGCGTTATTCCTGAACAGCCTGTTCCTGTTATTGCAGCGCCTTCTTTTTCTTGGACAGGATTTTATCTTGGAGGGCAGATTGGAAACTTTTCAGGCAAAACGACTGCAAGTTATTTAAAAAAAGAGACAGGGATATGGAATCCAGTTGGAAAAGAGAATTTGCCTAAACTTTCTGGTTTTATCGGGGGCGTTTATGCAGGTTCCAATATTGATATCGATAATGGTTTTATTATAGGTATTGATACGGATGTTATGTGGTCTAATAAAAAAAGTACGAAGGATATTCCTCTACAAAAAAATCAAACTGAAGGAATAGCAAAATCTTTAGAAAGAACAGGTCACGCAAGCGATTCTCATGAGGAGGAATCTCCAGCGTTGCCTATTGAGGCTATACAGCATACTTTAAAACAAAAATGGTCTGGTGCTACGCGAGTGAAAGTTGGTTTTGCACTTGAACGTATGATGCCTTATGTTTCTGGAGGAATTGCTTATACGCAGCTTCAGAATATTTTTGCGGCAGTAGCTGATAGCAAAAATGGAGAAGTTGATTTTTCTGATTGGTTGCATGATGAAAAAAAGACCATGATTGGTTATACCCTTGGAGGTGGTATTGATTTTGCAATGACTGATAATATTATTGTACGTGCAGAATATCGTTATTCAGATTTTGGCAAAAAGAAATTCATACAGGATAAATTTGAAATGGGCTACAAGACAAACGATTTCCGTGTGGGTGTAGCTTATAAATTTTAATTTTTTGCAGAATTAAACACTTCAAAAGTCTCATTTTCGAATGAGGCTTTTGTTTTTCAGATATGTTCTAGTAAATATCCTTTACTCAAAAAAGCTACTATTTTATTCGAACAATACTTTGATTTGTAAATATAAATTACTTTTTGTCATGTTGAGTCAGAGACCCAAGTGTCATAAGATTTTCTCATTTTTAACCTATACCATATTGAACCAATCAAAACCATGTCTTTTGCACACCAAAAAGAGGGAGATTCGTGAGATAAAAACATTCAAGAAAGAATAAAAATGCTTCTTATGAACCATATTAAGTGCTAAAAACTTTCGCTACATTAGGGGGTGGCGAAGTATGAGATTTGATACGAGCTTGCTTTTCCATAAACGTGAAGATGGTGTTGCTAAATGGACTTAACATTACATCATTCATAGGTGCCGTCGGGAAATGGGTTTGGGTGCTTTAAAAGATGCTTTTTTAAACCAACATGTGAATTGGCAAGCTAATGGCATTTTATTTTATTTGAAAGATTTCTCATACAATCAACTTTTCTGTTTTGCGGTATCGTAAAATATTTTATTTAATAACAAAAAGCTCGCAAAAAATTCTAAAGAACATAAAATTACATCCACAATGTAACTCAATAATAAAATAATTATAAAGAGTATTATAAAGTGATTTATAGGAAAAAATAGATGAAAAATTAGGAATTTATTAAGACATAAAAAATATTATTACCTATGTTTTTTATCGAAACATAATCTATTATTTTTCCTAATTTTTTAATGTACGATAATAAATTTTGAGTGAAATAGTAATGGATCATTTCAAATCTATTTACGATAAATCAATCAACATCATTTGTTTATGAATCACAAGTATATTGGGTTATTTAAATTATATAATTTAGTTATTATTTGGCTTTTTTAGCCATTGATTTTCAGGCATAGAAGCTGAATGAGCTTCTCTATTATTCTATAAAATATCATCATTGTAATAATATAAGGATTTTACGCATTAGATGCTTTTGGAGGAGTGGATGATGAAATTCAAAGCAGGGTTTATGTGTAGAGCTTTGTGAAGTAAATCACATGTGCGATTAGCAGCTGGAACCCTTGAGACCAGAAGCCGAATTATTTATAAATCAGATGTGGTAGAATTTTCGTCCTTTAGGGCGGGAAGGAAGAAAACCAAAACCGATAAGTTTGTAAAAAGCTAGTCACATAAGTGGGGCTGCAGATGGAACTGTCTGAGAAAAATTGATCTATTGACAGAGAAGGTGAAACTTTATCTTTTAAGGAGAAAAAGGAAATAAGAATTATGATTTCCAAAGGGATATGAAATAAAAATATTTTCATTTTTGGTTGTTTGGGCAACTATGAAGGTGTTTAAAGATTAATTGTTTCAGTACATGCAATCTCGTTTTTGGGGTTGATAATGCTATAACGTTGTAATTGGCAATGCCATTGATTTTGTAAGCGTTCAATGGAAAATAAATTAAAACCTGCGGGCGGTTTTTTATCTCCAAAAGCTTGTGATGCGGAAGGAACACCAACAATAGGAATTTTTTTAATTGGTCCTTCAATGTAATTCAATGTGGGTAAATGAGTATGTCCGTGAAGAATAAGCTCACAACCGTGGTATTTCATAACGTCTAGAAAACGTTTTATATCCCGTAGTTTTTTATGCCAAGACGTTGCCTTTGGAAAGGGGGGGTGGTGAATCATGACGACACGAAAAAGGTTGCGCTGTGCTGCTTCCTTTAAAAAGAGCGGTAAAGTTTGCGCTTGCATTTTACCAAAATAACCGGAAGCTTGAAAAGGCAATGTCGCAATGGCTGAAGAAGCTGCTATGATGGCAACATCTTTACGAATGCGCATATAAGGAAAGAGGCTTTTTTGAGGGATGTCACCTGTAATCCAAGGTTTAAAAAGAGTGCATGCTTTTTGTAAAGCGCCGCGGACATAGGCATCATGATTTCCAAATGTCAAAGAAATATCTTGGGGTTGTCCTAAGTTAAGGAGCCAACGATACGCTTGTTCAAATTCCTTATCGAGAGCAAGATTGACAAGATCACCAGAGATCACCAGGTGATCAGGCTTTGTTTTTTTCAAGGCATCCATTAAAGTTTCTAAGACATTTGTTGCCATCTGACTCTTACGTTTTTTTTGCCAGTTCAGATAACCGGTAAGACGCTTCCCAGAAAGTTCAAAAAGGGAAGGTTGCGGGAGAGGGGAAAGATGTACATCCGATATATGGGCAAGATAAAACATAAAAGCTCGTAGAGTATTAAAAACGATTTAAAGAATAAACATAAGATAACTTAGTGTTTAAAGGCAAGAAAGATGGTAAAATGAAAATTAGCTTGCAAAAAAGAATGTCTCAAGCGGAATTTTCCAAATAGAATATCCCTAATAAAATATCATTGTGTCGTACATTCACATATTTGTAAAAAACATTTCTCAATGCGTTTGAGCTAATTTCAAGACGGTACTCGATATTATAATGGAAAGCTTCTGTGAACTATATAGGGCTTACTGTACACTACCATCTCTACGCTTATACAAGGTGCAAATAAAAAACATCATACTATTTTCCCCCAATTTTATGAAAATTCTTGCTTTGCTTTAAGAGGATTTATAAGAGGTATTTCACTCTTTTCTTCAATGGTTTCTATCCATACAGCATTTCTTCTAATAATACGCAAGAGAATGTTTTTTATTATTTTAATATGAGGATATTGGAAATAAGGAGAATTCCACTGTATTTTGAGTTATAAATCAATACGTTATATAATTATAAAAGACAAGTAAATACGTAAAAGGATAAGCTAAATTTAAAAACTATTATACTAAATTTCAGATTTTTTAACGGCCTTCACGATACCACATGCTGCTCAACAGTAAAAGGCAGGCAAGCAGTGCAAAAAAGCCAGAAAATATCGAAAAATAAAAGGTATTGATTAAACGGGTTTCGGTTGCTTCTTTCAGAACAATTGAATGTGCTGGGGAAGAGGACGGACTTTTTTTTGATTGAATCAGCTTGAATGGAGGAAGATGAAAATTTTCTTTTCCCTCAGAGTGTAAACGTCCGATGTAGCCACCAGTGTGCTTAATAATGGGGGCCAGTTTTTCTTGTGTTGAAGTCAAGTCAAACAACTCAAGATTATCGAGCATCCCTACAGAAGAAAGTATTGTTAAATCGCCATTTTTAATGGTAAAAACTCCTGTCTCATCAGTGGTCACAGTTGCAGTAAAAAGTCCTTCTTGTTCTTTGGTGAGAGTAATATTTTCTTTTTTTCCAGAGGGAAAGATTATTTCGACGGGCTCTGGATGCTCTTTGAGGGTTTGGCGGCGAATTGTTAAATGATGATTGCTGCTGGTTGCACTTAATTTTTCTTCTTCAAGTTCTGGTTCTTTCATAAGCCAATGGGCAATTCGTCGATAAAGAGCAGCATAAGGACCTCCGCCTTCGAAACCTCTAGCCCAAAGCCAACTTTCATCGGAAAGCAACATGCCTACACGCCCTTTATCAACATGGGAGAGAATTAAAAGTGGTTGTTCATTGGCTCCTTTCATGAGGGCGATTCCGTTATTTATATTTTGAATAGCAATTTGTCGCAACCATTGTCCCCATTGAGAAGCTGGAAGGTTAAGTGTTGCAAGACCCCTTGTGACAGGATGGCGCTCACCTTCTTTGGTTAATGTGGGGCGAAAAGGTTTTTCAATAATAGTTCCATTGGGCAATGCCGGTAGAATGCTTATTAAAGGTGTTTTCGCAAGTGAGTTTTTTTGGGTAAATTCAGGTCCTGTTACCATCAACAATGCACCCCCCTTTTGTACATATTGGGCGATATAATCATAATAGATTAAGGGGAGAACAGTAGAGTGCTGGTAGCCATCAAGGATGATGAGATCAAAGTTATTAATTTCTTCAACAAAGAGTTTTCTTGTGGGAAAGACCACTAAGGATAATTGGCTTGAGGGCGTATTATCTGCTTTGGTGGGGGGACGCAAAATAGTAAAGTGAACAAGATCAATATTGGAGTCACCTTTCAAAAGGTCTCGCCATGTCCGTTCTCCATTATAAGGAGCACCTGAAATAAGAAGAACGCGTAAATTTTCTCTGATTCCTTCAATAATTGTTATAGCGCGGTTATTTTCAAAGCTTAGTTCACCTTTGTATGGATCAGTTATAACTTGGATAATATTTTTTTCAGCATGAGGAAGAGTAATTTCAGTTTGAAAAATCACGCCAGGAGTTACAGAATAATGGCCAATGTCTTGTCCATTGACGCTTAGTGTAATATTTGCTTTCTGTGGTATTGTTTTTTTGGCGGGGCCTTTATCTTCTACCAAAATGGAGAGCGTTTGTGGTTTGTTGACAAGGGCAAAGCGTGGAGGAGAAATAAACTTGATTTGGCGATCAAATTCATCTGAGTATCCTGTAATCAAAGCATTGAGAGGTGCTTCATGATGAAGATCTGATAGGTCAGGGATGTCATGCACTTGTCCATCAGTGATAAAAATGGTTCCTGCATAACGAGAGAGTGGTACATCAGATACTGCTTGTGTTAAAGTCTCAAACAAATTCGTTGAGGGCGCATACTGATTATCAGCAAGTTTTCCAGCTTCAATAAAACGTGGTTCAAATTGTGGATAATGCGCCAATACTTGAGTTAATTGCGCGCGCGCTTCATCACTGTCGTTTGTACGTGTTCCAAATGTTTGGCTTTTGCTGCGGTCAATAATAATTCCCACTGTGCTTTTCAGTGGTTCGCGCTGTTCTTTTATGATCATTGGATTAAGCAAAGCAAGGATGAGGGCGCTTAATGCCATCAGACGAAATATAGAACCTTGACGTTGCGTAACAAGACCAACAACGACAAAAAGAAAGGATATTCCGCTTAAGAGCAGAATCCAAAAGAGTGGTAAGAAAGGCTGAAAAGTGAAAAGTGGTATCATTGCCTTCTTTCTCTTTTAAAGCGTTCCAAGAGCGCAGGAACATGAACTTGGTCCGCTTTATAGTTTCCTGTAAGCACATAAAGAACAATATTTAAACCTGCGCGAAATGCCCATAGACGTTGCATTGGATCATTGGGAACAAGGGGATATTTCCATGTTCCTTTTTCATCGAGTGCCCAAGCACCGGCAAAGTTATTTGCGGTGATGAGAAGAGAACTTACGTTATCACCACTGGCAAGAGAATTTTTATTTTTTTTGTTTGTTGATGAGGATTCAACCCATAAAGGTGAACCACGGTAGAGACCAGGAAAATCTGGCATAATATAAAAGGAACGTGCAACAACGTGATCGGTTGATGCTGGCTCAATGGATGGAATATTTAATCCTTTTAAGATGGTTCGTAATCTTTGCGTTTCTGGAGTGGCATCTCCTTCAAGATTAAGATTGCTCTTTATCTGATCGCGTGTGTCAAATAAAATTGTTCCCCCATGTTTCATAAAATTATTTATTTTTTCAAGGCTTTTGGGAGTTGGTATAGGACTCTCAACATCAATTGGCCAGTAAATAAGAGGATAAAAGGAGAGTTCATCTTTATCGAGATCAAGTGCTGTAACAGAGCCAGGGGAAAGCATTGTGCGCTCTGCAATAAATTGGCTTAAGGCTTCTAGACCACTTTTACTCGTTGTATCAATTTCACGATTGTTGGTTATAACGTAGGCAAGATGTGTTGCACCAGCGGCTTGTACACTATCATGATGATTTTCTGTCGTTTGTGCATGAAGAATTGGAGCATATGCAAACAAGGCAATAAGAATTATGAGAGGGAGGAAAAACATATTATGCCGTTTATTGAAAGAAAAAATACCTCCCATCCATAAAATGAGAAAATTATCAAAGGCGAATAATAAGATGGCTAATCCTAAAAGTGGACCGGTAAGATTTTTTTCTTTTGTATCGTAAGATAAAGGACTCTTGTTAAGAGAAGGTGGCAATGATGATTGTTTCATCAAGCGCGATGAATGAGTTAAGAGATTAAGCGCATAAAAATTGTTTTTGACACCATAAAGTCCTGGTGGGGTATGATAGGAAGGACGGGGTGGATTTTGAGCATCAAAGACCAGTGGAACAATATCAGAGGATGGTACTTGTAATTGTCCGTCAACGGCTATAGTTCGCCAAGGGTTTTGTACCACTGTTCTTTTTTCTCTGTGTGTTAGGTTTGTGTTTTCGTTAGAACCTAATGTGATTAATTTTTGCAGCATTTGTGCAAAAAAGCCAGAAAGAGGAAGATTAGACCATGTTGGGTCAGGAGCAACATGAATGAGAATGAGGGTTCCTTTACCACGTTTTGCTGCGGTAATAAGAGGAGTTCCATCCGAAAGGCTAAGCCACGTTTTTTCAAAAAGATCTGGGGTTGGTTCTGCGAGGATTTGGCGAGAGACAGTAACATCTCCTGGAAAGGGAAGACCAAAGAAAAAGCTATTTTTTGCAAAAGGTGCAAGCTTTTGTGGTTTTGTCCAAGACATAATACTTCCAAGGGAACGTTGGCCTGGGCGCAGTGGTATCGGAAGAAGGTTATCGTAATGTTCTGCGCTACTGAGTTTTTCTCCTGCAAAGCGGATGAGTGTTCCCCCTTTATTCACAAAATCAGAAAGTTTTTTTTCTGCATTTTCGGGCATGTTAACAATGTCACCCATAATAAAAACAGATGGATTTTGTTTAAGCAAATGATCAATATCCGTTGAAAGTTCTCTTCCACCGGCTGTTATAAGCTGTGTATGACCTTGTAAGGCTTTAATAATGTAATAAAATGGAGCAAGTAAAGGCTGTGCCATTTCATTGGTATCGGGTGAGAGAAGAGCAACACGGCTTATCCTGTTATGGCTGTCTACCAAGAAGGTTGCAGCAGCATGGTTTTGATTGTTTATTTTTATCCAAGCGATATCATTGCGTAGTTCAAGTGGTACATTAAAAGGAACAAGTACTGTTGTTTCTCCTTCAGAGAAATTGTTCGTAAATTGACCGAGAAGTTGATTATTTGAATCGTAAAGGCTGAGTATAGCGGGAGTATTACTGTGTGTTGTTGAGCGGATAATACGCGCGCCCATGTTTCCATTGTTATTTTCTATGGATGTTATGCCGGTTAAATCGGAAATATCAGTCAAATACCACAAGAAGTTTCTAGGTTTTAGTTCTTCAAGAAGAGCAAAAGCTTGCTCATCTTCATTTGTTTGTAATCCATCACTTAAATAAGCAATATCAAGAGGTTTTCCTTTGGTTATTTCGCTGAGTTTTTTGAAGGCATGCACACGGTTGACAGGCCAAGGACGCGGTTGCAAATGCATTAAATGCTGTTTTATAATCTTGGCTGGTTGGGGCTCTATATTGGAGATATCATGTTCAGCCGTTGCAACAAGATAAATATCTTTTTGCTGTTTTTCTGCCTGTGCAAGGAGTATTTCAGCGATAGAGATGCGTTTTTTCCATTCTTTTACAGAAACCCAACCATTATCAATAATGAGTGCAAGGGGTTGAGACCCAGAAAGGCTTATTGGTTTTTGATTCCAAGTGGGGCGTGCTAGAGCTATGATAACAAGTGCCGCTATGGTTAAACGCAACAAGAGCAACCACCAAGGTGTATGTTTTGCTGTTTCTTGTTGATGAGTTGGTTTGGGTAAGAAGCGAAAAGGGGGAAAAAGCTCTTTACGCGGAGATGGAGGAGTTATCCGCAATAGCCACCAAATGACCGGTAGGAACAAAAGCCCTAGTAACAGAAAGGGAGCAGCAAAACTCAAAGTGCCCTCCTTTTTTGCAATGGAGAGTCGCTCATTGTATTTGCGAGATGAAAAATGGTCTCTGTTAAAGGTTGATCCGTTGTACTAACGTGATAAGACCATCCTTGGCGTGCGCAAAAATTTACCAATTCTTGTCGCCTTGCGTGATATAGTTTACAATAGCTCTTACGAAGATCTTCTGCTTTAGTGGAAACATGTTTCTCTTTCGTTTCAGGATCCAAAAATGCTGTGTGACCTGTGTAGGGGAAGCTTTCTTCTGCGGGATCAGAAATTTCAATTAAATGAGCTGTCACCTGTTTTGTAGTTAAAACGGTTAAATGTTGGATGATTTTTTCAGGATAGTCGAGAAAATCACTCATTATAACGACATGTGAAAAGCGTGTAATCGTTGAAAAATCCGGAAATGAATTTTCATCTGAATGATTTTCTAAAGCAAAGGCTATTCGTTCTACGACATTGGATGTCATTGTGGGGGACATTAAGTTGGGAATAGCAATATGTTCGCCACTGCGTGCAAGAAGGGATGCCAAGGTAAGGGTAAGAAGAGTGGCATGATTACCTTTAGAGATTTTAGAAAAGCGCGAACAGTAATGCATTGATGCGCTCTGATCAGGACAAAGCCAAACGGTTTGTGTCATTTGCCATTCATGTTCACGGAGATATGTATTTTCATCACGCGCTGAGCGACGCCAGTCAATGCGGCTAATGGATTCTCCTTCCATATAGGGACGAAATTGCCAAAAGTTTTCCCCATTACCGCTTTTACGTTGTCTATGCCATCCGGTTATCAATGTATTAGCGATATGACGCGCTTGTAAAAGGAAATATGGCATTTTGCCAGTATCCTTATGCAGTTCATTTGCCAGCGACAATGGAGGCTTTTGTAAAACTTTTTTGCCAAGAGCCATTCAAAGAGCATCTTTCACAAGGTTATTAATAATATCTTTTACGGTTATATCTTCAGCACGGGCAGAAAAATTAAGAGCCATGCGGTGTTGTAATACGGGATAGGCCAATGCTTCAACATCATCAAGTGAAGGAGCTAAGCGTCCATAATAAAGAGCACGAGCGCGAACACAAAGTGAAAGGGCTTGTGATGCCCGTGGACCAGGTCCCCAAGAAACATAAGTATTAGCAAGGCTATTGTCTTTATGAGGGCGAGATGAGCGGACAATTTTTAAAATAGCTTCAATCACATTTTCTGAAAGAGGCATTTTGCGAACGATATTTTGAATTTTTTGCAATTTTTTGCCGGATAAAATTGGTTTTGCATTTGATTTTTTTTCTTTTGTTGTTTCTAAAATAATCCGTCGCTCTGTTGTGAGGTCAGGATAGTCAATATCGATTTGCATCAAAAAGCGATCCAGTTGTGCTTCAGGAAGTGGATAGGTCCCTTCTTGTTCGAGAGGATTTTGCGTTGCAAGAACATGAAAAGGTTGTGGCAAATCATAACGGGTACCTGCGACAGTAACATGATATTCTTGCATAGCTTGTAAAAGGGCTGACTGTGTCCGTGGGGAAGCACGATTGATTTCATCGGCCATGAGAAGTTGCGTGAAAATAGGACCTTGAATGTATCGAAAAGAACGTTTACCGTCTTTATTGGAATCCATAATTTCAGAACCAATAATATCCGATGGCATTAAGTCAGGAGTGAATTGGATGCGTTTTTCATCAAGCCCTAAGACTGTTCCCAATGTTTCAACAAGACGTGTTTTTGCAAGTCCTGGAGCACCGACAAGAAGGGCGTGACCACCAGCAAAAATAGCGATTAAAGCATATTCGATTACCTGATTTTGCCCAAAAATAACTTTGTCAATTTCTTTTTGTAAAATATCCAACTCTTTGTGTGCCGTATCAATATCATCAATAATGACTTGAGCTTCATGATTGATATTGACCTTTTTTATAGAATTGGATGATGGATCATGTTGACTCATATTTCTTCCTTAAGGCGTTTGTCGCAAAAATGGTAATTTTCTCTGCATGATAATGGATATCTTATTGTTTGTAACAGAAAATGAGAAGAAATGAAGTATCATATGCCGTTTTTTTTCATATTCATATAGAAGAGAAAAGTTTCTTTGGAAGAATAGACGTGCTTTATAAGGGATGTCTTAAAAAAATTGTTTTATGAAGAGAGTTTTTTAAAGCAATGAAGACAACTTTTTTGAAAGGTTAAAGTGTGAATATAAGACAGAACTTCAAACAGGTTGCGTGGTTACAACAAAGTGATATCCAAACACTTCTTCGTGTTTTGTCTGTGGAGGGGGAAGAGGCGCGTATTGTAGGGGGAGCAGTACGCAATCAACTGCTAGGGCAGCCTATTAGTGATATTGATATTGCCACAACCTGCTTGCCGCAACAGATTATCGCACGTGTAGAAGCAGCAGGATTTAAAGCTATTCCTACAGGGATTGCGTTTGGTACAATAACAGTAGTTGCTCATTCATGTTCTTATGAGGTTACAACGCTTCGCTGCGATATTGAAACGGATGGTCGTCATGCAAAAGTGGCATTTGGTCGTGATTGGAAAAAAGATGCTGAACGGCGAGATTTTACGATAAATGCGCTTTATTGTGATGCTGCTGGCAACCTTTATGATGATGTGGGAGGTTTGAGTGATATTGCTAGCCGAACAGTTCGTTTTATTGGGGTTGCAGAAGATCGTATTGGCGAAGATTATTTGCGTATTTTACGGTTTTTTCGCTTTTTTGCGTGGTATGGAGCAGGGCGACCTGATGTGCAAGGATTGAAGGCATGTGTTCGTTTAAAACACGGTTTAAAAAAACTTTCTTCTGAACGTATTTGGGTAGAAATGAAAAAGCTTCTTGCGGCGTTTGATCCAACGCGTGCTCTTTTATGGATGCGACAAAGCAGAATTTTGGCACTCATTTTCCCTGAAACAGAACGATGGGGTATTGATGCAATTCACGCATTGGTGAAGACAGAACAGGCTCTTGGTTGGAAAGTTGATCCATTGTTACGGCTAGAAAGCCTTCTTCCTCCTGATCCCATGCGTCTTCATGAAATGGCACAGCGCTTGCGTTTTTCTCTTAAGGAAACAACGCGATTAAAAGAATGGGCAGAGTTAGAAATAATAAACCAAAACTGTTCTGATCATTTTGTGCAAAAACTGATTTATTTTCATGGACGACAGCCAGTTTTAGATCAATTATCGTTGTCTGTCGCTGCATCACATCTTGATCATCTGGAAAAAAGTGATGCTTTGCAAAAAGCAGAGGGTTATATTAAGCTTTATCAACTTGCCAAAAAATGGCAAATTCCAACTTTTCCTATTAATGGTAACGATTTAATAAAAAAAGGTTTTACGAAAGGTATACTTTTAGGAAAAAAGCTTAAAGAGCTAGAAATGATATGGATTGAAAGCGGATTTTTAATGGATCGTCATGCACTATTAGAAAAAATTGATTTATAATATTTCTGTTTATAAACCCACTGTTTTTTATATTTTTTAAGTCAACATATTAATTTATAATAATCACTATTCATGTGAAAGAAGAGTCCACAATATTGTAAGGTTATTTCAAACCTGTTCATATTACATCAATCAAAATTATTGCCTTACACGTCACAAGTGAGGAAAAATGATTACAGAGGGGGAAAATGTCTCTTATAAACCATCTCAAAGATAAGGATTCTCGAAAATGAGAACGAATAAAGAGAATAGTGATAGCGGTTTGCACCTTGTATGACCATAAAGAGGGGGATGTTCACTGGATTTTTACTATGAGGAGTATTTAATCATTCATAGGTGGTGATATGAGGTGATATGAAATGGATGTGATGGGCACTAAGAAATGTTTATTTTACAAGCACTTAATTGTTTGAAAATGATAGGCATTATACACTCTAACTGTTCTTTATATGTTGTATTATTGTTTTTCGTGATAATTTATATTTTTATAAAATACATTTTCTTTCATAATAACCAATTTGGCGCAATGCTTCTCCTGTTGTTATAGCCACGCTCATGGCGAGATTGAGAGAGCGTGCCTGTGGTTGCATGGGAATTTTCAGTGTGTAATCGGCCGTTTCATGAACATAATCGGGAACTCCAGCTGATTCCCGACCAAAAAGTAAAACATCATTTCTTTGATAGCATATCTGCGTATAGCATGTTTTTGCTTTTGTACTTAAAAGCAACAGGCGGCGGTTAAAGTGTTTCATGGAGCTTATAAAATGTTGCCAATCAATGTGTCGTTCTAAGGAAGCATATTCGAGATAATCCAATCCTGCGCGTTTGAGATTACGATCCGACAGATTAAAGCCTGCAGGTTCAATAATGTGCACATGTAAACCAAAGCAAGCGCTAAGACGTAAAATCGTTCCAGTATTACCAGCAATATCAGGTTGGAAAAGAGCTATATGAAGTGTCATGTTCTCTGTAATATGATTTTTCTTTCGACTTTGTAAAGAAATACCACAATTTATTCGAAAAATATGCTTTGAGAAATACATGTTTTTTACGGTTAATTTTTATTCCCTTTAAATTTCAGGGAAAAAGTTATGTATACAGATCTGTTTGGGATAAGAGAGAAGCTCCCTATTCGGGACTTCATTTTATTGAGTGATCCATGAATGGATTGGCTCATTATGTTGAAAAGTGGGATATTTAATGAGGTTAGATCATCCATTTTAATTAAAATCAACAAAATATGCTTTTTATGCAAAAACAGAAGCTTATGCAAAAACAGAAGCGAAAAAAATACTCATACAACCAGTTGGAATTGAGAGAGGGAGAGATGCTGTAAATGTGTTAAAGAAATAACCGATAAGCTCAACTTGTTTACTGAGATATGGTCATAATAAGACTATCTTTCTTTAGAAGTGTTTATTTACATGCTATCTCTGATTTTCACGGGCGGGAGAGTAATTTTGATTGAATTAATATGAATAGGTTGGAAATGAAAAAACCTTACGGTGTTTCAGGATTTCATTCACTCTGTAAAATGATGAATTATCATTATAAAACAGTTTTTTGTATAAACCATACAAATGGCAGGAGTTTTTACGGGGATGTTTTTATGATTGAGGTAACTGAGTGATCAAGCATTGTACAATGGGAGAGGGTATGGTAGAAAGGATGTTTTAGCAAAGTGTCTCTTTAAGTTAAGGCCATGGGTGAGCAAACGAGGCGGGATTTTCTGTTTTTGGTAACAGCTGTTGCAGGAGCAGTTGGAATGGGAGCGGTTATGTGGCCTTTTATCCGTCAGTTGCGTCCAGATGAAGCTGTTTTGGCATCTTCCTCTGTTGAGGTTGATCTTTCTGGTATTGAAGAGGGGATGTCGATAACGGTAAAGTGGCGAGGACAGCCTGTTGTTATTCGAAATCGTACGGCAAAAGAAATTGCTGATGCGCGCGCTACTGAATTGAGACTTCTAAAAGATCGTCAAGCGCGCAATCCTAATCTTGAAGGTGAAAAGGAAGCAACAGATTTTGCGCGTTCAGCAGGTAAAGGACGTGAAAATTGGCTTATTGTTATTAATCTTTGTACGCATCTAGGCTGTGTAACACTTGGGCAATCGGGTAAATTTGGAGGGTGGTTGTGTCCCTGTCATGGGTCTGTTTATGATACAGCTGGAAGAGTGCGTTCGGGTCCAGCTAACTATAATTTGGCTATTCCTCCTTACCAATTTCTTTCTGATACTTTGCTCAAAATAGGATAAGGTTATGACAAGGTTTTCTCCTTATTGTCCTAAAAATGCACTTGCTCGTTGGTTTGATAAGCGTTTTCCTCTTCCTCGTTTTTTTTATAATGCATTTGTGATTTTTCCTGTTCCGCGTAATCTTAATTACTTTTACACATTTGGCGGTATTTTAACCATTATGCTTTTATCACAGCTATTGACAGGTATTGTCTTGGCTATGCATTATGTTCCGGATATTCATTTGGCTTTTGAAACTAGTGAACGATTTCGGCGTGAAGGGCAGTTTGGTTGGCTTTTTCGTCCATGGCATTGTGTAGGCTCTTCGTTTTTTTTTATTGCTGTTTATATCCATTTGGCACGTGGACTTTATTATGGTTCTTATAAAAATATGCGAGAAATGGTATGGGTTACAGGTATTTTTATTTATATCATCATGATGGCAATAGCGTTTTTTGGTTATGTGCTTGTTTGGGGGATGATGTCTATTTCAGCTGCTTCAGTGATTGCAGGGCTTTTCAAAACGATTCCTTTAGTGGGGTCTTGGTTGCATGAGACACTTCTTGGTGGTTATGTCGTAGGACAACCAACGTTGAATCGTTTTTATGTTTTCCATTATGTTTTATCATTTGTTTTGCTTCTTTTTGTGGGGCTTCATATTTGGGCAATTCATTGTGTTGGGCAAGGAAATCCAACGGGTCTTGCTATACAGTCAGATAAGGAAACGGTTCCATTTTCGCCTTATGCACTGATCAAAGATATTTTTGCTATTACTGTTTTTCTCATCTTCTTTGCCTGGTTTTTGTTTTATATGCCCGATTATATGGGGCAGGTTGAAAATTATAGTGTGGCAGATCCTTTAAAGGCACCTCTTCGTGTAGTTCCAGAATGGTATTTTTTGCCTTTTTATGCGATGCTTCGTGCTATAACTTTTGATATTGGTATTTTCTCTTCAAACTTTGTTGGCTTTGTTTTATTCGTCAGTTCGATTTGCATTTTAATTTTTGTGCCATGGTTGGACCGCTCTAAAATATGTTCAGCAAGATATCGACCTGTTTATAAAATTTTCTTTTGGGCGTTGGTTATTGATGTCGTTTTTCTTGGTTGGTTGGGGTCAAGAGAAATAAGTGACAAAATTCTTTTATGGACACAATTGGCTACGGTTTATTATTTTATATTTTTTTTGGTTATTTTGCCGATTTTGCCAGCGTTTGAAAAAAATTATTCTCTTCCTTCTTCAATTATGCAAGATTTAAAACAGAAAAAAAAGAGACTATGGTAAATGTTTTTGTCGGGCTGGTTGTTATTGTTGCTATGAGTTTTTCTGCTCAGAGTTTAGCGGGTGATGCCTCTGATCAGGAAGAGGGATTTATTTCTTTTCCTTTACAGGTTCCTAAAAAACAAGAATGGAGTTTTTCAGGTCCATTTGGGTTCTACGATAAGGCGCAATTGAGGCGCGGATTAAAGGTTTATAAACAAGTTTGTTCCAGCTGCCATGGGCTAAAATATGTGGCTTTTCGCAATTTAAAAGCTCTTGGGTATGATCAAGAACAGATTAAAGTTTTGGCGGGGCAGTATGAAGTGCGTGATGGTCCTAATCGAGAAGGAAAATTTTTTAAACGTGCTGGGGTTGCAACGGATTATTTTCCTTCTCCCTTTGCGTATGAAGAAGAAGCAAGACAGGTTTTGAATGGTGCTTATCCTCCAGATTTGTCATTGATGGCACGTGCACGTGGTGTATCTTTGCCTTTTCCTGCTTTAATTACGGATGTTTTGACTCATTATGATACGGCTGGTCCAGATTATATTACAGCTCTTTTAACAGGATATCAGGAAGCGCCGAAGAAGGTAAAAGTTGCTGATGGTTATTGGTATAATCCTTATTTTATTGCCAGTAATTTTTTAACTATGGCACCTCCTTTGAGTGATGGTGTAGTTGCTTATGAAGATGGAACCCCAGAAACCGTTGAACATTACGCTCGTGATGTTTCTGCTTTTTTGATGTGGTCTGCTGATCCTCATATGGAAATTCGTAAAAAAACCGGTTTTCGTGTTATTTTATTTTTAATCATTTTTGCAGGGCTTGTTTATATTTTAAAAGGTCGTATTTGGCGTAGTTTAGAAGAAGAGTTTGAGAAAGAAACAAAAGACGAAATAAAGAAAAAAGGATAAGGCGACTGGTTTTGAAAGAGTATAAAAAGCATAAGGAACAAATCTGTTTATAATGCATTGAGGTTTTATAAAGTAAAAGCAAAGTAAAAACGGAGATGTTAAAATGAAAAAAATTTCATGTACTACTCTTATGTCAATTTTGATGATTTCTAGTACTTATGCGCAGTCTTTTGAAGGACCTTCTAAACCTGAAATGATTTCTTCGACAGGTATTGTACAGGTAGGGATAAATAATTCTGTGCGTTATGTAACACCTTTAGCAACGGATTTTGTTGCTTCTAGCCTTATAGGTGCTAAGGTATATAATATAGAAGATGAAAATATTGGTGAAGTAAAAGATATTATTTTACGTGAAAATAATATTGCGGGATTTGTTGTTGCAGTTGGTGGTTTCCTTGGTATAGGGGAGAGTTATGTGGTCGTTTCTCCAGAAACAATCCAGATGACAAATGATTATGGTAAGTGGAAACTTATTACAAATGCGACAAAAGATTCTTTAAAGGACGCTCCAACATTTAAATACGAAGGGCGTTGGACGCGCTAATTTTATATTTCCATTCTTGAATGGATAAAACAGTTGCTGTCACAATAATGGTAGCACCTGTTTTTTGTTCAGGAGACCTTTAGGAACTTTTGCGGTAAGCTCTCATGAACTTAATACAAAATTTTCAAAATAAACTATTAAGATAGAGTGAAGATTTAAGTATTATGTTTAAATAACATGATATCGCCATCTTGCACAATGTATTCTTTTCCTTCATCGCGGACTTTTCCTGCTTCTTTTGTACCGCTTTCTCCACCCAGAGCAATATAGTCATTGTAGCTGATGGTTTGTGCACGAATGAAGCCGCGCTCAAAATCTGAGTGAATAACGCCAGCTGCTTGGGGAGCTTTGGTACCACGCGCAATTGTCCATGCTCGCGTTTCCTTAGGCCCACAGGTGAAGTAAGTAATGAGATCAAGTAAATGATAACCAGCGCGAATAAGGCGATTTAAACTTGGTTCAAAGAGTCCTAGAGCATTGAGATATTCTGAGGCTTCAGCATCACTCAGTTGCGTGATTTCCGCTTCGATAGAAGCCGAAATGATAATACTTTGCGCATTTTGCTCTGTTGCCATTTTTTCAACTGTTTGGGTAAAACTATTGCCATGAGCGGCGTCATTTTCGCTTACGTTGCAAACATAAAGTACAGGTTTGGAGGTTAAAAGATTTAAACTTTTAAGAATGTTCTTTTCATCAGAAGAGATATCTTTGAGTAATAAGCGGACAGGGTTTCCCTGTTGCAGTATGTTTAATGCTTTTTCCATAATGGGTAGAATTGTAAGGGCTTCTTTATCTTTTCCAGTTGCTCGTTTACGGATTTGTACGATTCTTCTCTCAAGACTTTCAAGATCTGCAAGCATAAGTTCGGTTTCAACCGTTGTTGCATCACTAACAGGATCAATACGTCCTTCTACGTGGGTAATATCTTCGTTTTGAAAACAGCGTAAAACGTGGACAATGGCATCGACTTCACGAATATTGGCTAAAAATTTATTCCCTAAACCTTCGCCTTTTGAGGCTCCTCGTACCAACCCCGCAATATCAACGAAGTTAATGCGTGTAGGAATCGTTTCTTTTGAACCAGCAATTGATGCAATTTTTTCCATTCGTAAATCTGGAACAGCAACTTCACCGGTATTGGGTTCAATAGTACAAAAAGGATAATTGGCAGCCTGTGCAGTGGCTGTTTTTGTTAATGCATTAAAAAGAGTTGATTTCCCGACATTAGGTAATCCGACAATACCGCATTTAAAGCCCATGAGAGTCTTTCTTTTCTACTGATTTTATGGTTAAGATAAAGCTTCCTTTTTATAGCATATTTTCAGAAGAGTTATAGTCTTTGTATTGCAATAAATGAGAAAAAAGTCTACAATAACAGATAATCTACTTTTTTATCTTTTAAAATTCTTCTTATCTTAATGCTCTCCTTAGTTACAAGGATAAGAAAACTTCGAATTAATGTTAATATTGTGCTAAGTTTTTCATGGTATGCAAATCTGCATAAATAATTAATCGGAGAAAATAGAAGAGTGTTATCTCGTTGTACCTTTTTAATTTTAGCACTTTTAGCTTTGGCTGGGTGTGCTACACATCCGTCAGATATATCGTCGATTCCTGTTCAACAAATTCGATACATTCCACCAGAGATACAGGCTTTGTACGGTCCTATAACGAATGAGGCTTATTTGTTACCTGCTGTTGATCTTGCGACAATTGATCCAAAGTTTTGGCGACAAGAAGTGCTTTATTATACATCTTATCCCCCTGGAACATTGGTTATAGATACGGAAGAATGTTTTCTTTACCTTATTGGTGAAAATGGGAAGGCTTTACGTTATGGGATTGGAGTCGGTAAAGAAGGCCTAGCATTTGAAGGTGAAGGGGTTGTACAGCGCAAGCGTCGGTGGCCTAATTGGGCTCCTACTGCAGCAATGATGGCTCGAGAGCCAGAACGTTATGGTCATTTAGGGAAAGGAATGCCTCCAGGTCCTGATAATCCATTGGGCGCACGGGCACTCTATCTTTTCAAAAATGGAAAAGATACACTTTTCCGTATTCATGGCTCACATGAATCTTGGTCAATTGGGCGTGCTATTTCAAGTGGGTGTATCCGTTTGCTCAATCAAGATATTATTGATCTTTATAATCGTGTTCCCGTTGGTTCGCGTGTTGTGGTGTTGCAAAACAATAGGAGTAACCCTACAGTTTACAGTCAACAATTAAATGGCTACGATCCACTACAATCAACCATTCAGCCGGATGATTTTTAATTTTAGGGAGAAGATTGGAGAGGACCATTGAGTATTTTGGTTTGCTGTTCAATCTTCTCTTTTTCCAAAAAAAGAGTATAGATCTCTTCTCTGTTTCAAAAGATATGTACAAATATCATTGTTCTATTTGCTAGCTTTCATATTTTCCCAACAGGTTTTGCCTTTGACGAAATTTATAAGAGGCATTTTTCTTTCTTTTTTCAAAAGTTTTTATCCATATATCCTCCAACTTGTGAGGTGTAAGCCAATGGTTTTTATGGTTTCATTATTAATAGATTTAAAATAAATCTTGTGATATTTGGCATTTCTATTCAAGAATATAAAACAATTAATTTTTATAAATCAATAAGTTATATGTATAGGTCTCTATAGAGAAGGGTTGTTTTTTTGTTGATGAGAGAAATAAGCTGTTAGGGTCAGTTCTTATTTTTTATTGTTTGTGAAATTTCATTTATAAAGAGAGATTTGTCATCTTTTATGAGAAGAGCAGTATTTTTTGCAATTGCCTCTAAGAGAGGGGGAAGCCATTCTTGATCAGATTTGGTAAAATTTCCTAGAACATGCTGATGAACAAGTTCTTTGCTTCCAGGATGACCAATTCCTATGCGTATACGGCAATAATTAGTACCACAATGGGTATCAATAGATTTAATACCATTATGTCCATTATTTCCTCCACCAATTTTTACACGGACCTTCCCCGGAGGCAGGTCTAACTCATCATAAATGATGATCAAATTCTTCAAATCTAATTTATAAAATCGCAAAGCTTCACCGATCGCTTGACCAGAGTAATTCATAAAAGTTTGCGGTTTTATAAGAAAAATTTTCTCATTATCTATGAAACCATTGGAGATTTCTGCTTGAAACTTTTTCGACCATGGAGAAAAAGAAAAAGATTGGTAAATGGCATCAACAGCCATAAAACCGATATTATGGCGGTTATTTTGATATTGTAAACCAGGATTGCCAAGACCAGCAATAAGCCACATGTGTATCTTCAGTCAAAGTATGAGTAAGGGTAATGTCTCATAAATTAAGGCGGAAAAAATTTCCGCCTGTTGAGTTTTATGAAGTTTGCTTGTCTTCATCATCATTTTCTTGTTCAGAGGTTTCATCGCTGACATCCATGCCAGCAGGAGCTGCAATGGTTGCAATGGTAAAATCTCGATCTTGGATGATGGGAGTCACACCTTTGGGCAGTTGCACTGCTGAAATGTGAATAGAATCACCGATAGAGTAGCTGGAGAGATCAATTTCAATAGCTTCAGGAATAGCACTTGCTGGAGCTGTACATTCAATTTCGTGCCGAACAATATTGAGGACACCACCCTTTTTAAGTCCAGGTGCCGTATCTTCATTGAGGAAGTGGACAGGAATATTCACTTCTACAACGGATTTTGCTGAAATGCGTAAGAAATCTACATGGAGGGGAAAGTCACGCACGGGATCTAATTGATAATCTTTTGGCAAAACCATAATTTTTTGCTTGTCAAGAATAATCGTTGCAATGGTGGTACGAAAGCCACCAGCGTGAATTTTATAGAAAATTTCTTTATAGGGAACTGTTATTGCCAAAGGAGGTTGTTTTTCACCATAAATGACAGCAGGAATAAGACCGTTTCGGCGAAGTTCACGGGAGGACCCCTTACCAACCCGCTCGCGTTTTTCGGCCTTAAGAGTGTAGCTTTTGCTCATAATTTAAGTCCTTTTTACATGATTGGAGATCCTTCAAAAACAATAACAGTTTTTGCATGGATATGAAGATATGCGCTGATAAGCAGCGATTGCTCCATTCTGCGTTGCCTCCAAGGGTGTCTACGCAGAAGTCTGTTCTATAATTCAAACTATTCATAGATGCAAGAGTTGTGGGAAAAATCGATGATTTCTATCGTTAAAAAAGAGGAAATGTTACACATTATGGTACGGGATGGAGAATCAACCAATATGCGCTGATATGTTCAAAATCAAACACTGGAGATGTTATGAAGGTTGAGATTGCCTTGGGTGAGATATCAGAGAGTCGTGCTTTGCATAAATCGATGCCAGCACTTCTTGATTTGGAAGAGTTATTGGCAACACGTCTTCTTGTTCAAGGTAATTCTGGTTCAGGTAAATCACATCTTTTACGCCGTCTTCTAGAGCAAAGTGCTCAGTGGGTCCAGCATTGTGTGATTGATCCAGAAGGTGATTTTGTAACTTTGGCAGACAAATTTGGTCATGTTATTGTAGAGGCTCAACGGAGCGAATTAGAATTGACGCGTATTGCGCATCGCATTCGACAACATCGGGTTTCTGTAGTATTTAATCTTGAAGGTTTGGATACTGAACAACAGATGCGTGCTGTGGGTGCTTTCCTTGGGGCACTGTTTGATGTGGAACGTGATTATTGGTATCCTATGCTTGTCGTTGTTGATGAAGCACAATTGTTTGCTCCAACTGCTGCAGGAGAAGTTTCTGATGAAGCACGTAAAATTTCACTGAGTGCTATGACTAATCTTATGTGTCGGGGGCGCAAACGTGGTCTTGCTGGCGTTATTGCGACACAACGTTTGGCTAAGCTGGCCAAAAATGTTGCTGCTGAAGCTTCAAACTTTTTAATAGGGCGGACTTTTTTAGATATTGATATGGTGCGCGCTGCTGATCTTTTGGGAATGGAGCGTCGCCAAGCAGAAATGTTTAGAGATCTTGAGCGGGGAAATTTTATCGCTTTAGGTCCCGCTTTATCACGACGTCCCTTACCAATCATTATCGGTTCTGTTGAAACTTTGGCACGCTCTTCTAGTCCTAAATTAATGCCACTTCCAACAGAGCGGGATGATGTGCAAGAGCTCGTTTTTACTGCTCCACCAGAGGAAATTTTAACGCCATTTAAACTAACACGAGAGCCGATGAGGGAAAAATCAATGCACGAGATGTTAGAGGAGGTGGTACATAAAAAACAAGAGGTGTTGGAAGAAAATCTGAGTTTATTTCCTGAACTTTCTGATGTTGAGCGTAATAGTCAAGCAGAACATGTTATTCAGGAAATTCTTGAGGATTCTGAATCTTTTTATCGCTCAACAGCGGTGCTTTATCAAGATTTTTCGGTTCGTTGCCGTATCCATGGTATGTCAAAGGTTCCTTTTAATCTTTCGCAATTTCGGCGTAAATTGGCTATTGCACAAGCTTTTGTTGATGAACAAACGGCTGTCAGTGAACGTTGGAAACATATTTTGCAGATATCAGAAAGTTTAGAAGATGAGGTTCAAGGAGTCTTCTTGAATGTGGCACAGGCCGCATTGGGCGGAAAGCCTTGTCCATCCGATGCATTTTTAGCACGTCTTTATGGGACTCATTCTTTAAGCCGCGTCCGTCGGCTTTTAACCTACTTTGAAGAACGCGGTCTCATTGTTATTCATACGCATTTTAGTGGCCAACGCATTGTTGCATTTCCTGATCTTGGTGTTGAAACAGCACCAGGAGATCCCAAGGAACCACTTTAACCAAATAAACTTGAAACGGATTGTTCTGCTGCTGTCCTTGCTATTGCTTCTCCAATGAGATCGGCAATGGGTAAAACACGAATATTATGTGCTTCCTCAATAACTTGTGTTGGCATGATTGAATCTGTAATAACCAGTTCCTTCATTTCTGAATTGGTAATTCGTTCGATTGCATTACCAGAAAGAACGCCGTGCGTGATATAAGCTGTGACACTATTGGCACCATGTTTAAGCAAAGCACTTGCAGCATTGCATAAAGTTCCACCTGAATCAACAATATCATCAAGCAAAAGACAATCTTTTCCCGATACATCTCCAATAATATTCATCACCTCTGATTCACCGGGGCGTTCGCGACGTTTATCTACAATAGCGAGCAAACTGTTCAAGCGCTTGGCAAGCGAGCGAGCACGGACTACACCACCCACATCAGGTGAAACAACAATAACATTTTCAAGAGAATAATTCACTTTGACATCGCGAGAAATGACAGGAACAGCATAGAGATTATCTGTAGGGATATCAAAAAAACCTTGAATTTGTCCTGCATGAAGATCCAATGTTAAAACGCGATGAGCGCCTGCTTCAGTAATGAGATTGGCAACAAGTTTTGCTGAAATGGGGGTCCGTGGTCCAGGTTTTCGATCTTGGCGGGCGTAGCCAAAATAGGGTATTACCGCTGTAATACGACGCGCAGAAGAACGACGAAGGGCATCAATCATGATGAGCAATTCCATCAAATGATCATTTGCGGGATAGGATGTGGATTGCAAAACAAAAACATCTTGTCCACGTACATTTTCGTGTAATTCTACGAAAATTTCTTGATCAGCAAAACGCTTTACAGTTGCCTTGCCTAAGGGAATGTTCAAATAATTTGTAACATCTTCAGCTAGGCGTGGATTAGAATTTCCGCAGAAAAGTTTCATAGTAGAACCTCTGAATAATTATGGTGAGAATGCGAAACGGTTTTTAATTTCTTTTTATTAAATTGCAAGAAAACAATTACAAAACCATTACAATTTTATTGATTATTGTTAAAGATCTATACGATGTGTTTTCTTTTTTCAAAAATTTTTGTTTTTTGTAGAGTTTATTCTTGAAGTCGTAAGAAAAACAAAGGATGTGATTTATTTGCACGGTGGGTATCTGTGATAGAGAAAAACTTATTCATTTATCTGTTTTGATTATTGGCTAATGAGATTGCTTACAGAGTTTTGTTACAAAATCTCATTTAAATGCATATACTCTTTTATTTTAAAAATGAGATAATTCATAGCACGATGCATTTTATTGCATAATTTAAAAATATTTTTCATCTCTATATATTATTCGTTTTAAATATACTCTTGCCTATCATGATGCGTGTCATGTTTTTTATTTCTGTTGGTATCTTTAGGTGTTTTCTAAAACGATGTGTTGTTATTTGTAGATATCGTGAAGGCAGTGAAGATATTTTTAATCATCCAATTTAGTTTTTTCTATAATGAATTGATATAGAAAACATCTCCAATGATATTTTATGTTTAAATAATTCCTTGTTAAAGGACATTATAAGCAAACATTGAAAAGAAGTGTGCGCTTATGGAGTAACAAGCCGGCACCATCATTATATTTTCCTGCTCCCAATATTGCGACAGATCTTGCATTAAGACGGTTCATAAGAGCCATTTTAGTCCTTTCTTATATAAATTTTATCCACACGCTAATCCCGCTTGTAACGTGCAAGCGAATAGTTTTGATTGATTCAAGATAAGCAGGTTTGAAATGAAAGAATCTTACGATATTCGGGTCTCTCATTCAACATACAAAATAGTAAATTATTATTATCAATCAAAGTCTTGTAGTTTTTATTTCTCATCACTACAGTTTTTATACCTTGTGGAGCCAATAAGAATTTTTATGAAAAAAACATAGTACAAAAGAGCTTATTTATTTTTTATTGGCGTTATTTTGTTTGCAGGTTTGATCTTTTTTTGAGACAAAAATACTTATTTTAGCATAATAGCAGAAATTTGCCGTCCGTAATCGGGTTCGTTGCGGTGTATTGCACGGCGATAGGAGAAAAAACGCTGTTCATCTTGATAGGTACAAAGCTCTACACAAGAAGCATTAACACCTGCTTCTTTGAGTTGGTTTATAATAAATGCCCATAGATTAAAATAAAAGCGATTTATTTTCTCTGTTTTTAAAAAATATTTTTGGTATTTGCTGTGGTAATCAATAAATTGGTCGTAAAATTCGTTTGTTACTTCATAGTGATAAGGGCCAATACAAGGTCCAAGGACTGCTGTTATTGATTGTCTTTTGGCTCCTTGTTTTTCCATAACAGCAATTGTTTTCTCGATAATTCCATTTAAGCTTCCACGCCAGCCAGCATGAGTTGCAGCGATGACTCCAGCTTGTGGATCAGCAAACAGAATGGGTCCACAATCTGCTGTAAGAACCCCAATAACGAGTCCTGGTGTGGTCGTAACAAGAGCATCAGCTTTAGGAGGTTTACCGATAATTGCTTGATGAGCTACAACAACGTTACAGGAGTGTATTTGATTGACCGTGACTAAATTTTGCGTTTCAATAGAAAAATAATTGGCGATCAAAAGACGATTCTGTACGATATGTTCAGCTTGATCATTTGAACCTTTCCCAACATTAAGACTATGATAAAGATTTTTTGAAAAACCACCTTGACGTGTAAAAAATCCATGTTTTATTCCATGGGTGTGTAAAGTAGAAAGATTTTTTGCAAGAATGGGATGAGGGATAGATTTCATAAAAGTTCCTTATGGAGATTATTTAAAGTGAGGATGGAGATGTTCATATTTGTCAATGAATATTTCAGATAATGATGTGTTTATTGACAAAAGCGCCGATCATTAAAATTGGGGAGGTATGGAGATATTTTTATCACTGAAATGTAAAACTTTAAATAATTTTCCCATCTGATTTGGACCAGCGAGCCGTTCAATGTCTTGGCGGATTTTGTCTTGCAAAGGAGCACTTTTGCCAACTCCAAGCTGTTTTGCGCGCTCCAGTAGCCCCATTTTAAAAAGAAACTCTCCTTGCTCTAAGATTTCAGCAAAACAGCCCTGTTCAAGAGCTATGTTTTTTAAAAAAGAAAAATCAACATGGGATGTTAAATCATGTTCACCAGGGGCATCAAAAACATCACGAAATCTATGTTTTGAGAGTGCTTGCAAGGTATCGCCAAAGGCAAGCTCACAAGCACCATAGTCGATAAGTAAAGCAGAACCTGTCACTTGCACTAAATGGTGGCTGATTTGTTGCATGAATTGATGCCGTAAGGGGGCATGTTCAAAAATTGTTCCGTCAGGCACTTTAGAACAATAGATTTGTAGACAAGAAGAGGGAAGTTTATGCGGGGCAGCAATAAAGATAAAATCTCCATTTTGATTGACTGTAATGCGGCGCTCTTTCCATTCTCCATTGATTTTAATATATTGGTTGATAGGGAGTGTATCGAGAAATTCATTAGCAATGAGGAAGAGAGGTTTTGAAGGAATTTGATTAAAATTTTCAATGCTATGGATTTGTTTTTGATAAGAGCAAAGGCGCTTTTTTTGTTCTTTTGCAAGTTTTTTGCTTATTTCGATCAGAAAAATTTCAGCAGCATTAAATGCCGTTTGAGAGAGCTTTTGGATGGTTCGCAAAATGTCATCCATCAAAGTTCCTCGTCCTGGACCTATTTCAGCGAGAATAAAAGGGTGAGGACACCCTTGAGCTTTCCAGCTCGCAAGAGTCCAAATGCCAATCATTTCTCCAAATAATTGGCTTATTTCAGGTGCTGTAATGAAATCACCAGCACGTCCGAAAGGTGTTTGTATTTGATAATAACCAAATTGAGGATCTGTAAGTGCCAACGTCATATATTGGCTAACAGTGATTGGTCCATTAAGGACAATAATTTCTTTAATTTTTTCTTTGAGATTGGCCATTTTCTGTCGGCTTATATTTAAAGGCGTGGAGAAGAAGATAAAACCCTACAAGAAGCATGGGAAGAGATAAAGCCATGCCATAGGTAAAACCAGTAGAATGGAAAAGAGTCGAAAACCATTCTGGATCTTCTTGAGGCGCACGGTAAACTTCAGAAATGCTGCGTGTTACTGCGTAGCCTATAATAAATGTTCCTGATACAGTACCGGGACGTTTTAATGCTTTGAACCCAAAAATAAGAAGACACAGGATGATGAAGAGAAGAAATCCTTCCATAAATGCTTCGTAAAGCTGGCTTGGATGGCGCGGTAAATAGTAAGGATCGAGAGGAAAACAAACAGCCCAAGGACGTGTAGTAATATTGCCCCATAATTCTTGGTTGATGAAGTTGCAGATTCGTACAACGCCGATACCAATAGGAGCACCTGCCGCAATGATATCAAACATGGCTCGTATGTTAATATGATTTTTACGGGCAAACCAGATCATAGCAATGATAATACCAATAAGTCCGCCATGAAAGGACATTCCCCCATCCCATACGGCAATAATAGCACTTGGATGGTTAAAATAGTAAATGGGATCCCATACAAGAACTTGTCCTAAACGCCCTCCGACAACAACACTTATGGCAGACCATACAACAAAATCTCCGATCTTTTCTTTATCCATAGGAGGATAGTTTCTATACCATAGAGATGTTTTTTTTAATAATTTTTGCGCATACCACCAAGCAAAAAGAATACCCAGCACGTAACCAAGTCCATACCAATGAAGTGTTATGGGACCTAGCTGGATAATAACAGGGTCAAGAAAAGACGGAAAAGCAATGGCAGGACAAGACAAATTGTTCATGAGTTAAGCATCTTACATTATACGAGATGAATATGAAGTGACTCTAATGATCAGAAATGACAGATGAATGCACAATGGTCAAGTCAGGAGAGAGGCAAGTTAGAAAGGGCAATAGATTTCCACTAGTTTATCGTGGTAAAAAAATATGGTGATAAAAGGAATATAAAAAAAATTAAACAAAATCGTTATGAAAGATCTGCACAGGAGGGTGAAAATAGGGTAAAAGGAACAAATTACAGTATCTAAATGTTATGAGAATACGCTATAATGCGTGCGTTAATAATTAAAATTTAAGGAAAAATGTTATGCGTAATGGATCAAACCGTATTCTTGATGAATTAGCGAAATTAGCAACAGATGCTGCTGACGTTGCGCAAGGTATACGGCGTGAAGCTGGAACAGCTTTTCGTGTGCAGGCTGAAAAGATAGCAAACAAACTTGATCTTGTTTCACGCGAAGAATTTGAGACTTTTAAGGAGCTGGTGCTAAAAATCCATGCTGATAATGCTGATTTGAAAAGGCGCCTTGATGATTTAGAAAAAAATGCAGACACAAAAAAAGTAAAATAGTTTTTCTAAAAAAGAATTTTTTAAAAATATCCCCAATTTTTCAATGTGATGCATGAAACTAAAAAATGCTTAATCTTGAGTCTATTAGAGAGAAGCGTTTATTTATTTTTGATTTTTTTTGGGTAAAAATACATTTTTTTGAATCAGGGGGGCTGGCGCTATCAAATTGTATCAATACACTGAAAAAACTTGATGATTCGTTTCATGATTATCAGGTTTCCCTAAAGAGCGCGATTGTGTTCTAGGTGTTTGTGTTTTGTTGATGTTTTTAATGTGTATTTGTTTGGTGTAAGAGGTTTGATTGTAGCAAATATTGTTACAATTTAAGCGGTTTATATTCTGTTGACAATGTTTTAAGATGATTGAGGATTGTGATGAGGCTTGCATTTTGCGCCACAGAAAGAAAAGAGCATCCTGTTGATTTTATTGAACAGATTGCTTGTGAATATGATTGGTCGTTTGAGCGAGATGCGCAAGATGAAATTAGCGTTTGTGTGGAAGGAAAACGGGCCAATTATCGTCTTGCTTTTTCATGGATAGAAGAGCATGAGGCACTTCATTTGGCTTGTTCATTTGATCTTTCTATTGAACATGCCCGAACAGCCGAAATACAGCGCTTATTGCTAGCAATTAATGAAAAATTGTTGTTGGGACATTTTGATTATTGGCAAAGAAATAACTCGGTTATTTATCGGCAAGGTCTTCTTTTGGCTGGTGGGGCGCATCCATCCCATATACAAGTTGAAACATTATTGATACATGCACTTAAAGCCTGTGAAAGCCATTATGTTGCATTTCAGATGGTGGCTTTATCGGGAGAAAGCGCTTACAAGGCATTGCAATACACTTTGTTTGAAACTGTAGGGAATGCCTAAAACATCAAGTTTGTTATTTTTTACAGACTGTTTACTGAAATATGATTCATCGGGGGATATCAAGAATAGCGCGCAATCCCCCGAGTGGGCTCTCGTCTAATTGTATATTGCCACCATGGCTGCGTGCTATGTCTTGGGCAATAGAAAGACCAAGTCCTGTTCCACTTGCATCTTGATTTCGTGCTTTATCAATTCTGAAAAATGGCTTAAAAACTTCTGCACGCATATTTTTATGAATTCCAGGTCCATCATCGTCGATTATCAATATAAAAGATTCTTGTTGAGAATTGGCTGTTAGTTTAACGGTCGTGCTGTGACAAAATGCATTTGATACAAGATTGCTAACCAAGCGTGTGAAAGCACGGGGACGTACTTGTATCTCTGTAGGTCCTTCAATGGTGTAAGAAAATTGACGTTTGTGTAGATGAGCATCGGTGGAGAATTTTTGCATAAGAGCATTTAAATCAAAAGTCTTGACACTTTCACTTCCTTCTCCACGGGCAAAGGCAAGATAATCTTCTAACATATTTTGCATATCACTTACATCTTGCTCAAGCGGTTTAATATCAAAGCCAGTATTTGCTAATGCTAACTGAAGTTTAAAACGTGTAAGAATGGTTCTTAAATCATGACTTACTCCTGAGAGCATCATGGTGCGTTGTTCTATTTGGCGTTCAATACGTTCTCGCATACGTAAAAAAGCGATGCCTGCACGACGGACTTCATCAGCTCCTTGTGGTTGAAATCCTTTTGGTAAGGGACGACCTCGCCCAAAACTTTCAGCCGCTTCAGCGAGTTGTTGAATTGGTTTTATTTGGTTGCGTAAGAAATAAATTGCTATCAACAATAAAACAAGAGCTGTTCCTACCATCCAGCTTAAAAAAATAGAGGTATTGGAAGCATAGGCTTGGCTGCGCGGAGCGAAGACACGCAAGATGTTGTGGCCAAGGTGGATACGGATTTCAACAAGATCAGAATCTCCTACGGTATCGATCCAGAAGGGACGGTTAATTTGTCGGGTGATTTCTTCGCTTAAAAAATAATCAAGAATTGCAAAAAATGGCTTAGGTCCTGGTGGGGGTAAGGGGGCAGGAGAGAGAATAGAAATGTTTAATCCCATACGTTGTTGTGCAATACGCTTGATATCTTCATAGTTATCTTGTTGTGGATATGTTTCAATAATATCAATAATGGCTGAAATATCATGCACGACAGCAGTTGAAAGACGCTCGGTTACCATTTGCCAATGACGTTCCATAAAGACGTAAGCAATGACCGTTTGCAGAAGCACCATGGGAGCAATAATAATGATCAAAGAACGAGCATAAAGCCGTTTAGGCATTTTTTTCGTTAGCCATCGAAAAAAAAATCTTAAAGGTTTGAACATTCTTGTGCCTATTCAATTGAGAGTTTATACCCTATTCCTCGCACAGTTTGGAGCCATATAGGAAGAGCTGGATTTTTTTCGATCTTACGGCGAAGGCGGTTGATTTGTACATCAATGGCACGTTCACTTATATTGCTGTCATCGGTCGCGAATTTATGGCGCGGAATTGTATCGCCTGCATTTTCGGCAAAAATGATCATCATTTCTTGTTCTTTATCGGTTAATTTAATAATTTCTCCTCTTTTTTTGAGTTCGCGCCGTGAAATTGAAAATATATAAGGACCAAAAATGATTTGCTCAATTTTAGGTTGGCTAAGGGGAAAACCACGTCGTAAAATGGCGTTGATGCGAAGGAGAAGTTCACGAGGGTCAAACGGCTTAGCCAGATAATCATCTGCCCCTGCTTCTAATCCACGGATACGATTGTCTATTTCTGATAAAGCTGTTAACATGAAAATAGGGACATCTTTTGTTTGGCGGAGTGAATGAGTGAGATCAATACCGTTTTCGCCAGGCATCATGACATCAACAATAAGAAGATCAAAATCTAAACTTGCTAACAGTCGTCTTGCTTCATTCGCATTGGCTGAAACTGAAACACGAAATCCATTTTTAATGAGAAACTGAAATAAAAGATTGCGAATACGCGTATCGTCATCAATCACAAGAAGGTGAGGGGCATCGTCACACAAAACTTGAACGTGATTGCTCATTCTTAAAAAAACCTTGATAAAAATTTAGTTTACACAAAGTGCAAGTTTACATAAGTTGTATAAAGCTGTCGAGCAGCACCTTTACCTTAAAGGAGAGAAAGTTTTATTTATAAATTGAAAAAAGTTATTTTTGAAAAGGATATGATGGGTAGTCTTAATATACATATTATTCCAGTTACGACATTCCAACAAAATTGCACTTTGCTTTTTGATAGTGAATGTAAAACGGGGGTTCTCGTTGATCCTGGTGGTGATTGGCCGCGGATTCAAGACGTAATCGAAAAGAATGGTGTTATCGTTGAGGCTATTTGGATAACACATGGTCATTTTGATCATGTAGGAGCAGCAATGCAAGTGAAAGAAGCGCTTAATGTAAAAATTATCGGTTCACATCGCGATGATAAGCCTGTGATGGATGCCGTGAGCGAAAGCGCAAAAAATTATGGCATCACTGATGCTTGCATTTGTATTCCTGATCGATGGTTAGAAGATGGTGAGTGCGTTCATTTTGCTGGACATGTGTTTAAGGTTTTTCATACACCAGGGCATTCTCCTGGTCATGTTATTTATTTCAATGAAAAAGAGCGCTTAGCCCTCTTGGGTGATGTTCTTTTTCGTGGCTCTATTGGACGTACGGACTTCCCCTTCTGTTCCCATGAAAAATTGATGCAATCTCTTAGAGAAAAAGTTTTACCTTTAGGCAACGATGTTCGTTTCATCTGTGGGCATGGTCCCAAAAGTAGCATAGGCTATGAGCGCCAAAATAATCCTTTTCTTCAAGATTTTAATATATGAGCAAACAAAAAAAACGCTTTGAAGCGTTTTTTTGCCATTTAAAACTTTTTAGTAGGGCAGAACAGAAGTTAATTTATTGGGGCATAACAAAGGTGTTCGACGCCTTTACGGTCTCGGAAAGTTCCTGTTTTAGGGTTGAAGGAACGGTATTTTTTCTTGCAATAGTTAAGCCAATCAGATTCTAATGATTGTTGTACTGGCTCATATTCCACCGTTTGCGGAGCTTCATAAATTATCTGTTCTTGTGGAACCTGTTGATATACAATTTGATGCTGTGGTGCGGTTTGATAAACAACTTGTGGCTGTTCTGTTTTTTTAAAAATTTTGCCGAGAAGTGCACCTGCTGCAAGAGCAAGAATGCCCATTGCTAAAGCTTCTCCTGAGTTATTTATATTAATACTACTGTGTTTTGTCTTTTTGCGCTCGACATAATGATATGTCTTGTGTTCAACATGATGGTGTTGTTGTGCTCCCCATTTATGGCTAACATAATGACGCTTGTGGGGATTATCAAAAGAGTGATGTTCACTATGAGAAAAATGGGAGCTAAAATTGTGAGACGGTAAACCAGCCTCCCTTCTCATATCATAGTTATGATACCATGCCATATCCGCAAGCGTTGGATCTAATGGCATCAAAACGGTTACAGTAGACATTGCTGATAATACCGCTAACCTGATCACTTTTTTCATAATGATGCTCCTTGTGTCAATTCGTATTTTTCACATCCTACACGTTTCAAACTGAATAGAGACTGAACAATTTTGGACTTTATTGTGACAAAAAAATAAAAATTCATTTAGTTAAAACTATTATCAATACAATAAAATAAAATCATGACAGAATTTTGATTTCAATTAATGTACTCTTCTTAAGCTTAATTAAGCAGCTTGTATTTAGAGCACCAGATTTTTTACTATTGGTTATAAATTATTTATTGATGAGTACTTTTTTATTGCTTGATACAATATGAATTGAACAATAGGTGTATGAATAAAAGTTATCGTTTTTTATTATAGGCTTATGGTGCTAAGATAGAACCTTATTTCACCTTATTTGTGTGATTGAATACAGTCCTGTTTCACTACTCTCTTGTGAGGCTAAATATTGAGTTCGATATCATATTATAACTGTATAAATATAATATATTGCGGAAACTTTTTTTGATATATGGGAAGCATTCTTGTTGGGATATGGCTGTTAGTTTGACAGTATTGGCATGACAAAATGCATTTGACACAAGATTGCTGATGAGACGCGTGAAGGCACGTGGGCGTGCCTGTATTTGTGTAGGGCTTTCAATGGTGTAGGAAAATTGACGTTTGTGAAGATGTGCATCGGTAGAGAATTTTTGCATAAGAGCATTTAAATCAAAAGTTTTAACACACTCACTTTCTTCACTACGGGCAAAAGAAAGGTAATCTTCTAACATGTTTTGCATGTCGCTCACATTTTGCTCAAGCGGCTTGATATCAAAGTCAGTATTTGCTAATGTTAGCTGAAGTTTAAAACGGGTGAGAATGGTTCTTAAATCATGGCTTACATCCGCAAGCATCATGGGGCGTTGTTCGATATATTTAGAAGATGGTGAGTGTGTGTATTTTGCTGGACATGAGTTTAGGGTTTTGCATACACTGGGGCATTCCCTTGGTCATGTTATTTATTTCAATGAGAAAGAGCGCTTAGCCTTCTTGGGTGTTGTTCTCTTTCGTGGTTCTATTGGACGTACGGACTTCCCCTTCTGTTCTTATGAAAAATTGATGAAATCCCTTCGAGAAAAAGTTTTACCCTTAGGCGATGATGTTTGTTTTATCTGTGGGCATGATCCCAAAAGTAGTATAGACTATGAGCGCCAAAATAATACTTTTCTTCAAGATTTTAATATATGAGAAAACAAAAAAACGCTTTGAAGCGTTTTTTTTGCCATTTAAAACTTTTTTAGTAGGACGCAACAGAAGTTAATTTATTGGGGCATAACAAATGTGTTCCAAACCATTACGGTCTCGAAAGGTCCCTGTTTTAGGGTTAAAGGAACGGTATTTTTTCTTGCAATAGTTAAGCCAATCAGATTCTAATGATTGCTGGAATGGCTCATATGCCACCGTTTGCTGCACTTGATAAACCCTTTGATTTTGTGGAACTTTTTGATAAATTACCTGACTTTGTGGTACTATTTGATAAACCACTTGTGGCTGTTCTGGTTTTTTTAAAATTGTACCAAGAATTGTACCTGTTGCAAGACCAAGAATGCCCACCGCTAAAGCATCTCCTGAGTTGTCTATATGAATATTACTGTGTTTTGTCTTTTTGCGCTCGACGTAATGATATGTTTTGTTTTCAACATGATGATAATGGTGGTGGTGGTGATGATGGTGTTGTTGTTGTTGTTCCGTCTTACTATGTTTGGCTACAGACCTTTCATGTTTGGCTTTAAATCTTCTCTTGTTGTCATCAGAACTCTTGTGGAAATCATCAACAAACTTTTGGAAATCATCAGAAAAAAAGCCACGTTTTTTATCAGAACAATGGGAGTGAGAAAAACCGCAAGGCAGAATATCAGCTCTCTTCCTTATTTCCCTTATCGCATCATCTGTTTCTTTACGCATCTTCCTCATCATATCATCTATTTCTCTCGAGATAGAGTCACTACGATTCCATGCCATATCCGCAAGCGTTGCATTTAGCGGCATCAAAATGGTCACAGTTGACATTGCTGATAATACCGCTAACCTGATCACTTTTTTCATAATGATGCTCCTTGTGTTAATTCGTATTTTTCACATCCTACACGTTTCAAACTGAATAGAGCCTGAACAATTTTGGACTTTATTGTGACAAAACAAATAAATAAGCCATTTAGTAAAAGCTATCATAGATACTGACAAAATTTTGATTTCAATTTAATGTATTTAATTGATAAGATTGTATTGGTAGTAGATGATTTTTACTATGTTGTATAAAGTATTTATTTGGGAATAATTTGTTCCTATCAATTAATTTAATATAATTTAATAACTATTTTATAAATAAAGCCTATAGTTTTATCACTATATAATTATGATTAATATTAAATTATATATTATAGTATAATTGTATAAATATAATATATTTGTAGTAATATTTTGTTTCATGGGAGATATTTTTTAAAATTTGTCTGCATTTATTTATATTTTAGAAGTTTTTACAGTTTTAAAGATTTTTATAATAAGGTTGAACAAGAAAGATTTTTTAAAAAGTCAATAAGTTTAGGCATTTTTTGTAAAATATCCTCTCTTATGTTGTCTTAGAAAAATTGGAATATTTTTAATATTTGCTGTTATCTATTTTTAGGGCAATACTGTTTGCTCTTCATCGATAGTCAGTTTTTTAGAAGAGCTAAAGATTAGTTTTGGCGGTGTGAAATTTCTTGCTCCTTCATTGATTGCGTTTTTTTCGCTTTATTGTTGCTTGATTAGGGGTGTTTTTACGAGATTTTCCTTTTTGATTTTCCAAAATACCAGTGTCCATGGTTGGTCCCATGTGTGCAAGGTCTGGTTTGGAGAAAAGACTTGGTTGTAACACGGGCTCTTGGGGGGATTGTTCTCTATGATGTGTTAAGGGATTCTCCGCGAGTTCTAGTTCTATCTTTTGTAATTGTTTGATTTCATCGCGAAGGCGTGCTGCTTCTTCAAAATTAAGATCAGCAGCTGCTTCATGCATTAATTTTTCGAGGTGTTTAATATGAGATGCTAAATTGTTGCCAACCATATTTTTTTTCTCGATGACATCAGGGATATTTGTACGAATATGGTTGTTTTCATAGCCTGAATTGAGAATATCTCCGATATTTTTTTTGATACTTTTCGGTGTGATATGGTGTTCTTCATTATAGGCTATTTGTTTTTGTCGACGTCTTTGTGTCTCTTGTAAGGCTCGTTTTATGGAACCAGTGATCGTATCTGCATAGAGGATAACACGGCCATCTACGTTACGTGCAGCACGTCCGATTGTTTGTATGAGGGAAGTTTCAGAGCGCAAAAAGCCCTCTTTATCGGCATCTAGAATGGCAACAAAACCACATTCTGGAATATCTAAGCCTTCTCGGAGCAAGTTAATACCGATGAGGACATCAAAGGTGCCAAGCCGAAGATCGCGTAGAATTTCAATGCGTTCTAATGTATCAATGTCGGAATGCATATAGCGTACACGAATACCTTGTTCGTGGAGATATTCAGTTAAGTTTTCGGCCATACGCTTTGTGAGAACTGTCACCAATGTACGGTAGCCCTTTTGAATTGTTTTCCGAATTTCATTCACAACATCATCGACTTGAGTGCGTGCTGGACGAATTTCTGTTTCTGGATCGACAAGCCCTGTTGGGCGAATGATTTGTTCAGCAAAAATACCATGGGATTGTTCTATTTCCCAGCGTCCAGGTGTTGCGGAGACAGCAATTGTTTGTGGGCGCATGGCATCCCATTCTTCAAAGCGCAAAGGACGGTTGTCCATACAGGAAGGGAGGCGAAAACCATATTCTGCTAAAGTTGCTTTTCTGCGAAAATCACCTCGGTACATACCACTAATTTGGGGAATGGTTACATGGCTTTCATCGATAAAAACAAGAGAATTGAGTGGAATATATTCGAATAAAGTTGGGGGTGGTTCACCGGGATTTCGTCCTGTTAAATAACGTGAATAATTTTCAATTCCCGGACATGAACCGGTGGTTTCCAACATTTCCAAATCAAAAACTGTACGTTGTTCTAAACGTTGTGCTTCTAAAAGACGCCCAGCTTCGTTCAATTCATCGAGGCGTTGAACGAGTTCCATTTTGATAGATTTCATCGCTTGGTTAAGTGTTGGGCGTGGTATTACGTAGTGTGAGTTGGCATAAATTTTAATTGATTGAAGATCGCCTGTTTTTTGTCCGGTGAGAGGATCAAATTCCGTAATTGTTTCCACTTCATCGCCAAAGAGCGAAATACGCCAAGCACGATCTTCGAGGTGGGCAGGGAAAATTTCGATTGTATCTCCTCGTACACGAAAGGAACCACGAACGAAGTTGATATCTTGTCGATAATACTGTTGAGAGACTAAATCAGCCAAGAGTTTTCGTTGATTGAGTTTGTCCCCTTTTTCTATTTCGAAGGTCATGGCCGTATAGGTTTCTACGGAACCAATTCCGTAGATGCAGGAGACAGATGCGACGATAATAACATCATCACGCTCTAAGACGGCGCGTGTTGCAGCATGACGCATCCGGTCGATTTGTTCATTAATAGAGGACTCTTTTTCAATATAAGTGTCAGAGCGTGCAACATAGGCTTCTGGTTGATAATAGTCATAATAAGAAACAAAATATTCGACAGCATTGTGAGGAAAAAAGCTTTTAAATTCTCCATAAAGCTGTGCCGCTAAAGTTTTATTTGGAGCTAAAATCAGAGCTGGACGCTGTGTTTTTTCAATGATATTGGCCATTGTATAGGTTTTTCCTGAGCCGGTAACACCCAAAAGCACTTGTGTACGTTCATCTTTTTGAATTCCCTCAACCAGAGTTTTAATGGCTTGAGGTTGATCTCCCGCTGGTTTAAAAGATGTTTCGAGTTGAAATGGAATACCACCTTCAGATTTTTCAGGACGAATAGGGCGGTGAGGTGTCCATAATGCACCATTCTTAAAAAGAGGATTACCTGAAGCAATGAGAGCAGAAAGAGCTTCTACTGTTGCAGTAACACCATTTTTCATTGTTGTATCCTTTGATAGAAGCGTGCTGGTGATTTTAAAGAAAATACTAATTTTTACAATTTCATTACAACAACAGCAAAACATTATTGAACAGATTTGTTTTGGTTTATTGGAGCTTTCATTAGGATCTTGATCAAGTTTTTTCTATGAGACAAATTCTTCGAAGTATTTCTTTGGAGGGAGCATATTTGTGGTTGTTCATAGACACTATTGCATTTTTTCCATGATGATATTCAAGAGGGCATAAGTTATTATGGCTGTTATGGAGAATAATCGGTACGTTTGGGCACTAAAGGCATTGTGTATGTGTGATAAAGATCATTTCCATCTTTAAATGAAAGATAACGAGATGACACCCAACCCATTTGAGCGTTATATCGGATATGGCACCAGTTTCCTTCACAGTTTTTGACAAAGATCAATTCCCCCGCAGAGATTAAGCCACAAAGCGCATACTGAGTGCTGGGGCCTGCTCTAAAATTAAGATTTCTCGTAACAAAGGCCTCTGCTGCCTCGGATATCGTTGTAGTTAAAAAGAAAGGAACAAACATAAAAAAAATTATGATTTTTTTCATTTTACTGCAAAGAACTTCTTTAGTAATTTTCTATCCTTCTCTCTTCGTATCACATATGATTTCTTTTGCCAGACTATGATAAAACAGAAAAAAATACAATTCTTTCTTCTTTAGGAGACTCAGCAGTAGAGTGAATTTTAATATTTTAAACACCAAAATGAGATGTTTTAAACACTATTGGTGCATGTTTTGTTCCCTTTATTTATTTTTATATGGAAAACAGAGAGACTGTACTATATAATGAAAAAGATCGTAGTTTTCGGATTCCAAAAGTAATTTTGGAAGCCGTTTTTTGTATTTTTATTAAACTTTCCGTGTAATAGAAAGGGACGGATTATGGAAAAAGTTCCGATGACTACAGCTGGTTTTGAAAGTCTTAAAGAAGAGTTGCGTTGGCGTCAACAACAGGAGCGTCCGCGGATTATTGAAGCAATTTCTGAGGCGCGAGCACATGGTGATTTGTCAGAAAATGCCGAGTATCATGCAGCTAAAGAAGCGCAAAGTCTTAATGAGGGGCGTATAAATGAGCTTGAAGATTATATCGCACGAGCAGAAGTGATAGATGTCTCGCGTCTTTCAGGTGACAAAATAAAATTTGGCGCAACCATTAAACTCTTGGATGAGGATACTGAAGAAAAAAAGGTGTATCAGATTGTAGGGGATCAAGAAGCTGATGTAAAAATTGGTAAAATCTCTATTTCTTCACCTATCGCACGTGCACTCATTGGCAAGCAAGAGGGTGACGTAATTGAGGTGAATGCGCCCGGTGGTGCGCATAATTACGAAATCATTGAGGTTCAGTACATCTAAACTATGTCTAAATTATTATGCGTATCTCTTTGGAAGAAACTGAGGTTATTGCGCCTCATTTAAAAAAGCGTTTGTCGGGAGTGACATCTACGATTATTCAGCTTATTCCACTACAGCGCGAACAGGGGGTGCGTATATCTACTTTGGGATTTGGATTACCACAAAACTTGCCTGCTCTTACCTTTAGGGACCTTTTCGGACTTTGGAAAAGTCCGAAAGGGAAATCATTTCGTATTTGGCATGCACGACGCAATATTGAGATGCTTTGTGGGATCTTTTTACGCGATATCTTGCGAATGAAGCTGAGGCTTATATTCACATCGGCTTCACAACGCCATCATAAGCCTTTTACCAAATGGTTGATTCGCCGTATGGATAGAGTTATTGCTACCAGTACGCATACGGGTGCTTATCTAGAAGTGCCTCACAAGGTTATTATGCATGGGGTGGATGTAAGGCGTTTTACGCCACCACAGACTCTTAATGATTACTTTTCTTCAACAGGATTTCCAGGAAAATATGCGGTAGGATGTTTTGGACGTGTGCGTAGCTCAAAGGGAACAGATTTATTTGTTGATGCTATGATAGCATTATTGCCCCACTATCCTGAGTGGACAGCACTTATTGCTGGTCGTACGACAGAACAACATTATCATTTTGAAAAAGAATTACGCCAAAAGATTGCTAAGGCTGATCTGAATGATCGCATTATTTTTCTTGGTGAGATTCTGGATACACCTTTATGGTATCGTCGTTTATCACTTTATGTGGCACCTTCTCGTACAGAAGGTTTCGGTTTAACACCATTAGAGGCAATGGCATCACAGGTTGCGGTTGTAACGAGTGATGCGGGAGCTTATAAAGAGTTGGTAGTAGCAGAAACAGGAACGGTTGTAAAAGCAGGAGATGGTTCGGCTTTAACGGCAGCGATTGAACTTTATTTTTCTGATGTAGAAAAAACATTAGCAGCCGGAAAGAAAGCTTTAACCCATGTTCGTACTCACTTTCCTTTGGAAAAGGAGGCAATTGAGATTGGAAGTATTTACAAAGAACTGTTTGCGGAAAAAATACTTTAAAATATATTATATCAAAAATCTTCTTGAGGAATGATAAAAAGTGTTTCCTTTAAAGGTTTTTTATGATCATCAAGAAAACATCTCAATTATATAAGTGTTATTTCAAAAAATTTATCATGTCTTTCATATAACGCTATAAGAAGTTCTCAAAGTTTGGGATCAAAGATTAAAAAATCTATAGGTTTGAGAGCGATATATGGCTTATGACAAAGCATACGAGGAGAGAGAAGAATTATTTTAATTCCAGCAATATTTTAGAATGAGAAAATAATACTTTAACTTTTAAAGTCTAGAGATTTATGCACTATCTTAACGCTGTCATGCTAATATTATTACGTTTTGTAAGACTTAAATATAGAGCAAAAAAATTCTTATCTTAAATGAGAGAAAATTTTTGAGGTTTTCTCTAGTATTTTCATGGATAAAATAGTTGTACATATTTTCGGGTAGTAGAAATTCATAAACAAAATGTGCTTTGATTAATATATTGATATCATATAAATAATTTATCTTTGCAATTTGAATAAGAACTTTCAATATCGTATGATTCTTCCATGTCAAATCTGTTTATAGTAAATCAATAAAAACTATACATTTGCACGTCACAATTGGAAGAAAGCATGTGGCGGATAAAAACTATTTAAGAAAGGTGTAAAGAGATTTCTTATAAATTGTCTGAAATGCAGTCTGTTGCACATTAACAGCAGAAAAATAATATGATGGTGCTAATTGTATCTTATGTTGTGGTTTCGGTATGCACTTTATTATTTAAGTAAAAATGATGGGACCAATTAGATCTTATACCTTTCATAAGAATTGTTGTGAAATGAATAAGATGAGTATTGTGAGATGTTTTTTAACAAGCTCGTAAATTTGTAATAGAATGCATTCTATTTTCCATAAAGATGTTGTTCTATTAAAGAGAAAAAACACTTTTATCAGCAAATATTCATATTTTTGCATGAGGGATTATTCGTAAAAAAGAATGTTCTATGCGTCCACTTTATTTGATAAAGAAGATCAATAAAGTGAAGTTTTATATGTTATGGCTTTGAGAGTATTGGTATTTGATTGTTTTTGTTGAATTATTTTTATATCATTGATATGATGTTTTGTATGAAATTTTAGGAAATCTTCAGTAGATTGGGTGAGGGGTGAATATTATGACGCATACTGTTCTCGCCTTTTTATCTTGTAAATTTTTTATCATGGTAGCATAAAATACTCTATGCATTAGAATTGTTCACGCCAGAAAGCGGGAATAAAAAGGACGAATATTGTTATGATTTCAAGGCGTCCAGCTAACATTAGAAAACTTAAAATCCATAAAGCATTATCATTGATTGTAGAGAAATTACCTGCAGGGCCAATGATATCTCCAAAGCCTGGACCAACATTTGAAAGTGCGGTTAAGACACCTGTAAAGGAAGAGGTAAAGTCAAGACCGGTTGTAAGCAAAAGTGCAGTGCCGATAACAAGGCAGAACATATAAAGACATACAAAAAATAAAACGGCTTGAGCAACATCGTTTGATATATTTGAGTGATCATAGCGAGCTTTTACGACAACATTAGGAGAAAGAAGTTTTTGTATATTTGTTTGTGTAATACGCCAAAGAATAATAAGGCGATTGATTTTCATACCACCAGAAGTAGAACCAGCACACCCACCTGTAAAAGAAACAATAAAGAAAATTCCAAGCGCAAAGGGGCCCCAAAGTTGATAATCTTCAGCACTGTAACCTGTGGTACTAATAATGGATGAAAGGTGAAAAATGGCATCAAGAAAAACCAAATGGAAAGCGCGATGATCATGAAACCGTAGCCACACTGCTAAAGCAAAGCTGAAAAGGAGAACGATATGGAGAAAAACAATTACTTGTGGATCAAGGAAGCGTTTGGAGTGTCCAGGAAGAACTAATTTAACATAAAGGACGAAGGGTAAAGCAGAAAGCAACATGAAGATTGTTGAGATAATTAAGATAGCTGGTGTATTAGAAAAATAGCCAAAAGAAGCATCGTGAGTCGAAAAACCAGCAGTTGCTACTGTACTCATTGCATGGTTAATGGCATCAAATAAATTCATGCCTGCAGCAAAATAAGAAAGCATACAAGCCAATGTGAGACCAACATAAGCTATGATAATTCCATTAGCAATTTGGTTGATGCGAGGCAATATTTTTTCAGATTTATCAGATGATTCCATATGAAAAAGTCGTACTCCCCCCACACGCAGTGAAGGCAAAATCAAGAGGGCTAAACCGATAAAACCGATGCCTCCAATCCAGCATATGATAGAACGCCATAACAAAATACTTCGCGACAAATTATCAAGACCCGAAAGGACTGTAGAGCCTGTTGTTGTAATTCCAGAGACAGATTCAAAGATGGCACCTGCTAGAGAAATGGGTAGAGGGGAAAGATAAAGAGGTAAGGCACCCACGATGCTTCCTGTGAGCCAAAGACAAACAGTGAGCATAAAACCAAGGCGTGCTGAAAAACGACAAGTAGCCCCCTTAGTTGCTAAAAGAATCAGCGTTGCTAACATGGTGATTATGACACAAGAATAGAGAAAGTTTATCCAATTATGGTTGTTATCGTGCAAATCCACAAAAATTGGCAAAAGCATTGCTCCTCCCATGATTAAGGCAAAACGTGCACAGACATTGATAATAAATTGAAAAATGATCGTTCCCTATCTTTGTATCTCTTTTTATTATGGTTTTGTGCTCATAAGAAGTTACATTTTTCTCTTTATAGGATAAAGATTACCCCTTACATTAGCGCGCCTTGATGAATTGGTAATCAGACCTTTTCATAAAACTTGAAAAGAAGTATACATAACATAATTAGGGCTCTTGAAAAATATTTTTTTAAAAGGCTGCATTCCGTTATCATTTATAGAATAATTAATTTATAATAAAGTGAAGGGGATTTAATGGTACAATCTCATATTCGTCTGCTGATTATTGGCTCAGGTCCGGCTGGTTATACAGCGGCGATCTATGCAGCAAGAGCAATGCTTAAGCCGGTTTTGGTGACGGGCTTGCAGCAGGGTGGGCAATTAACAATTACAACTGATGTTGAGAATTATCCAGGTTTTGCAGATCCCATTCAAGGACCATGGTTGATGGAGCAAATGGCAAAACAAGCTGAGAATATGGGGACAAAAATTGTCTATGATACAATTATAAAGGCTGATTTGTTGAAGTATCCTTTTGTTTTATATGGGGATTCAGGAACACAATATTCTTGTGATGCACTGATTGTTGCAACAGGAGCTCAAGCACGCTGGCTTGGTTTGGAAAGTGAAAAAACCTTTATGGGTGGTGGTGTTTCTGCTTGTGCGACATGTGATGGATTTTTTTACCGTGATAAGGACGTTATTGTTGTGGGAGGAGGTAATACGGCTGTTGAAGAAGCGCTTTATTTATCACATGTAGCAAAAAGTGTAAGCGTGGTTCACAGGCGGGGGCAGTTTCGGGCAGAAAAAATTTTGCAAGATAGGTTGCTAGCTTGTAATAATGTACGTGTTCTTTGGGATCATGTGGTCGAAGAAATTTTGGGGCTACCCGCTCAAGATTCAATGGGCGCTGTTGTAACAGGGGCACGTCTGAAAAATGTTAAGACAGGTCACGAGATGAAAGTGAATGCAGAGGGCATATTTATTGCCATTGGGCATGATCCTGCTGTTTCTCTGTTTGAAGGACAGCTGAAACAAAAACAAAGTGGCTATTTATGGACAGCACCGGACTCAACAGCAACAAGTATTGCTGGTGTTTTTGCTGCTGGGGATGTGACAGATGAAACATTCCGCCAAGCTGTAACAGCTGCGGGAAGAGGATGTATGGCAGCGTTGGAAGCAGAACGATTTTTGGATATACTCAAGCGTTAGTCACCCATTGAGAACATAGAGAATATAGAGGTAAAATTAATTGTGGCGCCACCGTTGGATTGGGATAAGTTAAGGGTTTTTCACGCTGCAGCAGAAGCGGGATCTTTTACGCATGCTGCTCAAAAACTTCATTTATCTCAATCAGCCGTTTCACGACAGGTTTCGGCTTTAGAACAAGAGGTTGGGGTATCCTTATTTCAACGTCATGCGCGTGGTTTGATTCTTACAGAACAAGGAGAAACTCTTTATCGTACAGCTCATGATGTTTTGATGAAGCTTGAAAGTGTGCGTTTGCAATTAAGTGAAAGCTATGCAAAACCAACGGGGCACTTGCGTGTGACCTCGACCTTTGGAATGGGGGCAGGGTGGATTGCAGAGCGTATGCCAGAATTTCTTAGTCTTTATCCTGATATGCAGGTTCAGCTTTTGCTTTCCGATGAAGAGCTTGATTTGACAATGTGTCATGCAGACTGTGCTGTTCGCTTACATCCACCCCAACAACCTGATCTTATACAAAGAAAACTCTTTACAATTCATATGCATGTTTATGCTTCGGAAAAGTATATTGCAAACTGTGGGAAGCCAGAAACATTGTCTGAGCTCGATAACCACCGCATTATTTCGTTCGGTGAACCTGTTCCACCTTATTTATCTGGTTTAAATTGGCTAGAAAAAGCTGGTAGAAATGATGGATCATTGCGCGTTTCAATCCTACAAATCAACAATATCATCTCAATAAAGAATGCGCTTATGCGTGATCTTGGGATTGCTGTGCTTCCTGATTATATCGTCAATAATGATGAACGATTAGTGCGTCTTTTTCCTGATATGGTTGATATTCCTTCTTTTGATACTTTTTTTTGTTATCCTTATAATTTAAAGAATTTGGCAAAGCTGAATGCTTTTCGAGATTATATTTTTTTAAAAGCCCGTCAATGGTCTTTTTAATGTTAAGGCTTTAATTTATAAGGAGGAATTAACTGTTTTACAACTTGAACGGGAGTCTCCCGTAATATTCTTTCATTTCAAATTTGCTTATATCGAATCAATTAAACCATTCGCTGCATGCGACAAATGGAGAGAGTCCGTCCGTATGGAATAAACATTTTTGAAGAAAGGGATAAAATGTCTTTTATGAACGTTCTCAAATGTAAAGGCTGTCACAATATTGGAAACGAGACAATCATATAATAGTGTAGCTTACATTTTTTATATTTAATGAAAGAGAATGCTACACGATTGAGAAAAATTTAAAGCTATGTGTTTATTGCATAGCAGATACGCTTAAGTCTTTATTGTGCTTTTTCTTATAAAATGACATAGAATGCTATCTCTTGATTATGTTGCCTCCCATTGCATTTTCTTGAGTGTTCCCTTACGAAGATCTGTCAGATTGATTTAATCTCTGAGGATTTTCCAAATTTGCCGGGCATTTGTCCGGCTTTTTTTTATTTTTAGAAGAGCCCCTAGAAATTGCATACAGGGGAAGATGATAAGGAAAAAATTTTAAAACTTATGGATATTCAATAATTTTTTTTAAGTATACTAGAGTTCAATGAGGAATTTGAGAGAGATTTGTTCTATTACGCCATAAACATTGTCTTTAGGACCTGATATAAGGTATGTAAATTTTTATATATGAAGCGCTTTTTATGAGAATGTGAGGTGAATATTTAAGATAGGGACTCGTAAATCCCATGAAGTAAATCAAGTGATTAGTAGGTAGAACCATTAAGAGAGATTAGACTATCTATACAACGGCAGGAGGTAGATTCTTCTTCGTTTTAGGGTGAAGAGGAAGGCGAAAAATAGAAAATGTTTAATTGTAAGGGCCACTTAATTATAAGAGCGATTATGTTTAAAAATACTAGGTCTTCTTTAGAGTTATCAATTAAATAGAAAAGAAAAAATTTATCAATTCACACGCTTCTTTAAGCGATATTTTTCAGTGTGCGCAAATTTATTTCAAAACAGTATACGTGAAGAGTATATGATTTATTTTTTACAACTATTGTTACACTCATGAAGAAGCATGTTTGGTATTATTATTTATCAGCGTTCAATAGTTGCGTAATTCTTGCATTTGAGATACGGAGTTATTTTTACTCTTTTTAAAGTGTTTTTATCCACACACCAACTCTGCTTGTGATATGCAAGAACACGATTTGATTGGTCTTAGATGAACAGATTTGAAATAAGAGAATCTCTCTAGGAGAGATAATTCAAGTAACGAATTATTATAATTAATTATCTCTTTATATATCACTTATTATAACTTAACGTAATTATAAAATACAGTATGATTTGTATTCGACTTGGAGAAAATAAAAAGATGCAAAATTTAAATCAGTTCATCCCATAGGAGGATAAAAGACTTCAACAGATTTTCAGGTTTTGGGGAAAATATTATATAATATAAACTCTGCTGGAGATGTTTTGGTGGATAATCTGTCATGTGATGTATGTGTTCAAAAACTGTAAAAAACAATTAAAATTTTTATGTATCAAGATACCAATTTTCTACAAATTCCCTTTGTATCTGGAAAAAACATTGATTATGATTCAACTAAAATTCGTTAGGAGGATGCTCTTACCTATAAATTAAAATAAATGGATTTATAACATTTGAGGCTCATCTAAAATTCAGTTTTTGATCGCACATTTATAACAACAGAGTATAATGCATCGTACTTCCTAATGAGGGGAGTAAATAAATCAACTTTTAAGTTCAGATTATTCCTAATAAGCTCGAAATTTTTGTTCTTGGTAAAGGAAGCCCCAAATAGGTTTTTCATCTCTTATGACAATAGATCGATTTACTTATTGGGTAGTTGAATTTTTTTGATTTTTACTTGCCGCCTCCATTTTTGTACTGTGTTTATTAACGGATGTTTTTGCTGAATCGATTGGCTTGTCCCATGATACAGTTTCCAATATTTTCCCAGATATACTGACATTCGGCAGAAAAACAATCACAAGAAATGATGTTAAAAACTTTAAATTAAACTGTTGCAAAAGCGCTGGATACGTAAGCAAGCTTCTTCAAGAAGTTTTTCTGATGTTGCATAAGAAATACGAAAAGTTAATCCAAGTCCAAAAGCAGACCCTTGGACGACAGCAACAGCCTCTGTTTCTAGAAGCGCTATGACAAAGTCTTCATCATTCATAATACATTGACCGTTAGGTGTTTTCTTACCAATAAGTCCTTTGCAAGAAGGATAAACATAAAAAGCACCTTCGGGTGTTGGACAGTGAATGCCAGGAGCTTGGTTTAACATGGAAACAACGAGATCACGGCGTGCTTGAAAAATACTTTTATTTTTAGTGATAAAGTCTTGTGGTCCATTGAGAGCTTCAACTGCAGCCCATTGTGAAATAACACTCGTGCCAGATGTTTGCTGGCCTTGAATGGTATCCATAGCTTTAATGAGTTCTTGTGGTCCGCCTGCATAACCGATTCTCCAGCCCGTCATCGCATAGGCTTTAGAAACACCATTCATTGTGAGTGTGCGATCATAAAGCGCTGGTTCTACTTGAGCTGGAGTAACAAAGGTAAAACCCTCATACGTGAGATGTTCATATATATCGTCAGTGAGAATATATACATGAGGATATTTTACTAAAACATCGGTGAGTTTTTTCAGTTCATTATATGTATAAGCGGCACCTGATGGATTTGAAGGAGAGTTAAAGATAAACCATTTGGTTTTTGGGGTAATGGCAGCTTCTAGCTCTTGTGGTTGGAGTTTATAAGAAAATTCCGCTTTTGTTTCTAAAAAGACAGGCGTACCATCGTTAAGTGTGACCATTTCTGGATAACTAACCCAATAAGGAGATGGAATGATGACTTCATCTCCTTTATTTAAAGTTGCCATAAATGCATTAAAGAGAATTTGTTTTCCACCAGTACCAACAATAATTTGTTCTGGTTGGTAAAGAAGGTTATTTTCTCTTTTAAATTTTGCAGAAATTGCTTGGCGCAATTCTGGAATTCCAGATATGGGAGGGTATTTTGTTTCTCCCCTTCGAATAGCTTCAATAGCCGCGTTTTTGATGTTGTCTGGGGTATCAAAGTCTGGCTCTCCAGCACTTAAAGCAATAACATTGCGCCCTAATGTTTTTAAATAGCGAGCCTTTTGGGAAGCCGCAATTGTTGCAGAAGGTTTGATACAAGACAGCTTGTCGGCAATAAAAGCCATAATTTAAAATCCTTATATTATATCAAATGATTATTGCTTTAAGAATATTTTATAAGAGATTATATTGTATGCAATAAAAAACTTCCACAATACTCTTACATAGGCTTTATATTCTTCTTTTTTGAGATTTTTGCAAGGTCATTTCTTCTTAGGTTTTATGAAAGATTTAGAGGAAAGATAGAGGAGGTTTGATAAATTGTGCAAAGGAGACAAGAAGTCTTTTATTTTAACAAGATAAAATTATGCTTTATACAAAATAAAAAAATCTTCGCCTATAACGACGAAGATTTTTAAATAAAATATTGCAGAATTTAACTTTTAAAGGGCTGCAAGGTTGCCAGCGGCAAATTTTCCTGAACGACGATCTTGAAGAACATCATAAGAAATTTTTTGCCCTTCATTAAGATTACTTAGACCAGAACGCTCAACGGCGGAAATGTGTACAAATACATCTGCACTTCCATCACTAGGTTGAATGAATCCAAAACCTTTTGTTGTATTAAACCACTTAACTGTTCCTGTAGACATAGGAAACTCCTTAGATATATAATTATATTGTGTACTGAAGCTATAATTCTTCAATACGGTTTTAGATCGAAATTAGGTGGGAGAAGTTTCGTCAAAAGTGCAGAAAGCACAGGAAAGAAAGTCACGTAACCGAAAATTCGATAAAACTCATATAAGAGCCTTTATAATAAAAAGCAAGCTTTAATTGCTATTTTTGTACAAAGAAAAAATCGGGAAAGAGTATCAAAAGGCGTATGCTTTTCTGCATAGCAAGAACTTTAACTGAAATAACTTTGCAAGGAACGCACTTCAAGGCGCTTTTTCTTGATTGCTTTGATCGCTTCTACGACGGCTTCGGCTCCCGCTATTGTTGTATAATAGGGAACATTTTGCATGAGTGCTGCATAGCGTAATGATTTGGAATCTGAGATGGCACTGGCAGTGCTGGTTGTATTAAAAATCAATTGAATTTGGCGATTACGAATCGCATCTTCAATATGTGGGTGCCCCTCTAAAACTTTGTTGATTTTTTTTGCTTCAACATGATGTTCGGTGAGAAACTTTTGTGTTCCACTTGTGGCAACAATAGAAAAGCCAAGCTCTGTTAAACGTTTTATAGGATTTAAGATGCGCTTTTTATCTTCATCTCTTACAGAAACGAATAAAGTTCCCTCCTTAGGGAGTTTTACACCAGCCCCAAGCTGCGCTTTAGCAAAAGCAAGCGCAAACTCATAGTCAAGTCCCATAACTTCACCGGTTGAGCGCATTTCTGGACCAAGAAGTGTATCAACACCTGAAAAACGAGCAAAAGGAAACACTGCTTCTTTGACGGCAATATGTTGTTTTTTCTGCGAAGAAGGTAATCCACCATAAGCTTGAAGAGCATCGTGAAGCGTTTCTCCTGCCATAATACGTGCAGCCATTTTAGCAATAGGACGACCAATCGTTTTTGCAACAAATGGAATAGTACGTGAAGCACGAGGATTGACTTCTAAGACATAAATGGTGTCATCTTTAATGGCATATTGTACATTCATTAAGCCTCGAACATGAAGTGCTTGTGCTAATGCTTTGGTTTGACGCTCTAATTCAGCGACTATTTTATTTGAGAGCGTATGGACTGGTAAAGAACATGCTGAATCACCAGAGTGGATACCAGCTTCTTCAATATGTTCCATAATACCAACGATTAGTGTTTCGTTGCCATCACAGAGACAGTCAACATCTACTTCAATTGCTTCTGTTAAATAGGTATCAAAGAGAAGTGGATTTTTACCAAGCAATATATTGATTTGTTCTGTTTTGTCATTGGGATAACGGGCTTTAATCTCTTCTGGTACTAATTCAGGAACACTTTCAAGCAAATAATTTTGCAAGCTACGCTCATCGCGAATAATTTGCATAGCACGTCCTCCTAAAACATAAGAGGGACGTACAACCAATGGGAATCCTAGTTCATGGGCAATGAGTCGCGCTTGTTCGATAGAGTGAGCAATAGCATTTTGAGGTTGTGTTAAATTAAGTTTAAATAACAGTTTTTGAAAGCGATTTCTATCTTCTGCTAAATCGATGGCGTCAGGTGAAGTGCCTAGGATGGGGATGTTGTGTTTTTCTAGAGCGCTTGCCAATTTCAAGGGTGTTTGTCCGCCAAATTGGACGATGACTCCAACCAACTCGCCTTTTTCTTGTTCTGCTTCTAAAATAGCGATAACATCTTCTGTTGTTAAAGATTCAAAATAAAGGCGATCAGAGGTGTCATAGTCGGTTGAAACTGTTTCAGGATTGCAGTTAATCATAATAGCTTCAAAGCCTGCATCACGTAGTGCAAAAGCAGCATGACAGCAACAGTAATCAAATTCAATACCTTGCCCAATGCGGTTTGGTCCACCGCCTAAAATAGCAATTTTTTTTCGTGCAGAAATGTATGCTTCTGAGTGTTCTACACCTGCAAAGGGAATTTCATATGTTGAATACATATAGGCTGTAGGAGAAGAAAATTCAGCCGCACAAGTGTCAATCCTTTTAAAGACTTGTTTAACATTCAGTGATTTGCGCAAAGCTGCAATGTCATCAGGCTCTTGTCCGGTAAGGGTGGCTAATCGTGCATCTGAAAAGCCCATAGCTTTTAACATACGTAGGTTATTTGCGTCTTGGGGTAATCCATGGATGCGGATACGTTGTTCCATTTCAATGATGGAGGCTATTTGTTCTAAAAACCACGGGTCAATTTTGCTGATTTGGTGAATTTCATTTAAAGATAAGCCAGCGCGCATGGCTTGGGCAATGTAGCGCAGACGATCAGGGCTTGGTATTGCAATGGCTGAGCGTATAGAATTTTTTTCATCACCTTCAGCATGTTCAGGGATTATAATTTCATCAAGACCAGTGAGTCCTGTTTCAAGCCCACGGAGTGCTTTTTGCAACGATTCTTGAAAAGTACGTCCAATTGCCATGACTTCTCCTACAGATTTCATCGCAGTCGTGAGGACAGGTAATGAACCAGGAAATTTTTCGAAAGCAAAACGAGGAATTTTGGTCACAATATAGTCAATAGAAGGCTCAAATGATGCTGGTGTTGCACCATCTGTTATATCATTTTTTAATTCATCAAGTGTGTAACCAACAGCCAGTTTAGCTGCTACCTTGGCAATGGGAAAACCTGTTGCTTTTGAGGCAAGCGCTGAAGAGCGAGAAACACGCGGATTCATTTCAATAACAATGAGGCGCCCATTTTCAGGATTGACAGCAAACTGTACATTGGATCCACCCGTTTCAACACCAATTTCACGCAAGACAGCAATCGAGGCATTGCGCATACATTGATACTCTTTATCGGTTAAGGTAAGAGCAGGTGCTACAGTGATAGAATCACCGGTATGAATCCCCATTGGGTCAATGTTTTCAATAGAACAAACAATGATACAGTTGTCGTTCTTATCACGAACAACTTCCATCTCATATTCTTTCCACCCTAAAACACTTTCTTCAATCAATACTTCTGTTGTCGGTGAAGCTTCAAGACCACGTTCAATAATTTCATAAAATTCAGAGCGGTTGTAAGCGATTCCACCGCCAGTCCCACCAAGGGTGAATGAAGGGCGAATAATAGCTGGAAGCCCAACAATATCAAGAGCTTGAACTGCTTTTGCTGTTGCATGGGCAATATAATGTTGTTTGCGATCAGCTTCGGTATATCGCCAGTTGCGCTCAAGTTCTTCAAGTGCTTTGTCAAGCGCAGCACCAGAAAGTTTTTCTTTAAGTTCAGTACGCGTTTTTGCGTGCTGTCGACGATTTTCTTCTTTCAGTTCTGTTGCATTGGCTAACATAGAACGTGGTGTTTCCAAACCAATTTTTGTCATCGCTTGGCGAAATAAAGCACGGTCTTCTGCTTTATCAATAGCATCGGCATTGGCTCCTATCATTTCAACATTATAGCGGTCTAAAACACCCATACGTTTTAATGATAAAGCGGTGTTGAGGGCAGTTTGTCCTCCCATAGTGGGTAAAAGGGCATCGGGACGTTCATGGGCAATAATTTTGGCAACGATTTCAGGAGTAATGGGTTCTATATAAGTTGCATCAGCTAGATTTGGATCTGTCATAATTGTAGCAGGATTAGAATTGACCAAAATAATTCGGTAACCCTCTTCTTTTAATGCTTTACAAGCTTGTGTACCTGAATAGTCAAATTCGCATGCCTGACCAATGATAATAGGTCCTGCTCCTATGATAAGAATGGATTTTATATCTGTACGTTTGGGCATGGCTTTTTCCTATAACAAATATCCGTGCATGATTGTGGCAGGCAAAATATTTCCGTTTTGAGGCTACAGTCATTTTATAAGTTAAGTGACAAAGAAAGTAAGCACTAAAATGTCTTTTCCCTGCTTTTTTTCATCAAATTGAAGATAAAATTCTTTTTTTGTTTGAGTCATCCAATCAGTATATAAAAAGTATGACATTTGATAAAAAGTAGTAGTTTTCCAAAAAACGAGAATATTCAAGTATACTGTGGGAAATGAAATATAAGCCATTATTTATGGTTCAATAGAGTTTCGTAAAATGAAATGGAAATCTTATCTTGTTATCCCGTAAAATACTAACATTTAGAGAGGTGGTATAGAGCATGAAAATTACATATTAGTTGTTTTGGTTGGAGTATGTGATAAAATTTAGTGTAGGATTTGTTTGTAGACTTATGAACTGAATCCTATAAAATAGTTGCGGTTGGGATATATTAAACAAAAAGTTAGATTGTTGATAAATCAACTCTGGTTGAAGACTTGATTCTTTAGGCTAGAAAGAAAGTCAATCTATGTATGATTCCATTCCATAAAAGAGTATATTTTAATACAATGACTAAGCAGATAGTTTCAAGATGATCTTGTTTGGTTTTATAAAGTGATTAAAAATATCCTCCCTTTACTTTATGTATAATGTTCAAAACTTTTAAAAATATAAAGAAAATGAAAATGCTAAATATTTCCCAAACGAGAATATTTTGTCTAGAAGATGTCTCAATAGGAAAGCTTTTGGTGGTTAAGTCTAAAAAAGGAATTTGTTATATAGCGTTAGGAGATACTACAGAGCAATTATTACAAGAGTTTACGGTACGCTTTGGTGATGCACAACAAGTTGTGGGTGATAATACATTTAAGAGAGAAGTTGCTCATATTATAGCCATGATAGAAACGCCCAGGTTGGTAAAAAAATATAATTTTCTCTTAGATATAAATGGTACATTTTTTCAACGACAAGTATGGGCGGCACTATGTGATATACCATGTGGTGAAACAATTTCATATGAGATATTAGCATGCCGTATTGGTATGCCAAATGCTTTTCGTGCCGTTGCTAGTGCTTGTGCACGTAACGAATTGGCGATCATCATTCCTTGTCATCGTGTTGTGCGTAAAAATGGTTTTATTTCAGGGTATCGCTGGGGGGGCAAACGGAAAAAGATTTTGTTACAAAGAGAACAAAATGAAGGATAAAAAACGAATTTAACTTTGTGTGATGGGCATTATAATGGTTACTGTTGTTCCTTTCATTTCTTTTGAAGTAATTTCAAGTTTTCCTTTGTGTAGTTCTAACAGAGAGCGTGAAATGGCTAACCCAAGACCTGAGCCCGTATGAGATTTAGTAAGTTGATTTTCAACTTGTTCAAAGGGTTGTCCAAGTTTTTTAATTGCTGATTGTGGAATACCAACACCTGTATCTGTAATTTTAAAAATAAGATTATTTTTTTTCTTGAAAGCGCAGACATCAATATTTCCGCCAGAAGGAGTAAATTTAACGGCATTAGAGATGAGATTAAGGAAAATCTGTTTCATTGCACGACCATCAACTTCAGCATGAAGTTCTGGGGTAATGTTTGTTGTAACAGCAATATTTTTTTCTTGAGCCTGAGGCGTTAGTGTTCGTACTGCTTCACTAATGATGGGTTCAAGATCGGTATTTTTACAATCAAGCGTAAATCTTCCAGCTTCGATTTTTGACATATCAAGGATGTCATTGATAAGGGTTAGAAGATGAGTTCCTGAATTATAAATATCATGCATATATTCCTTATAGCGTTGTGAACCAAGAGGACCAAAGGTTGATTGTAACATGATATCTGAAAAGCCGAGAATAGCATTCAGTGGAGTGCGCAATTCATGAGACATATTGGCTAAAAATTCTGATTTAGCCTTATTGGCACTTTCGGCGCGTTCTTTTTCTGCTTTCAGACTTTTATTAAGTTTTTCAACTTCTGTTGCGCGTTGTTGAGCACTTCCTCTCGCACGTTTGAGTTCTTGAATGAAAGAAAAAAGACGCCTTTCGCTGTCTTCAAATTTTTCCTGTTGTTGTTTAAGTTCAGAAATGTCAGTCCCGATACAAACCAGTCCTCCGTCTTGGGTTCGACGTTCATTAATTTTGAGCCAAAAACCATCTGCAGTTTGGCGAATACTGGTTAAATTACCCGTACCATCATCTTTAAGGGGATATTCACTAAGAGCAGGACGGGTCATGGCTTCGACGGTTGCACGTTGGATACCTGATTGTAGAATTTGTTTAGGAATAGCGGCATATTCACAAAATTTGCTGTTGGACATGACCAAACGTCCCTCAGCATCCCACAAGACAAAAGATTCTGAAATGTTTTCAATCGCATCACGAATACGAAGGTCGGCTTGAGCTGTTTGTTCAGCCAATTGCTGCTGTTCACTAATGTCGAAAGAAATACCAACCAAATGGGGTTCTTCTTCTTCAGTAACTTCGGCGCGCAGTCGCATCCATACATAATGACCATCAGCATGACGCATGGGAACATTGATATCAATATGCTTTTTTTTGCCTCCCATTAATTCTTGAGCAAGATCAAAAAAGTTGGCATCATTTGGATTGATAATGGTGCTAATTTGGGAAATTGAGAGCAATGCATCTTGAGGGACATAGCCGAGCATTTCATACATTGCTCGTGACCAGTAGACGCGTCCGCTTACCATATTCCAATCCCATAGTCCACAACGCCCACGCATCATTGCCATATCAATACGGTTTTGAATTTTTTCTGAAATAAGATCAGTCTTACGTGCTCGTAAAAGTTGATTGTAATAAGCATAAAGAAGAGCAAGAATAATACCACTCGTTCCGATGAATAGAGTTATATTAAGCGAAAAAAATTTGCGCCATTCCATAGCGCTATTTTGCATCTTTTCGCTAATGAATACGCCATATTGTCCATTTTCTGTTTGGTGAAATGAAGCAAGAGCAGGGGTATCTTTGCCTATTGTGATTTTCATAACTCCAGCGTGTTGTCCAAGAGATTGTAAAGCAATGCTGTCAGAGATAAAATCTTGCAAAGGTTTTCCTAGGATGATCTCTGAACTGGATGAAGCCAAGACATTGCCTTTTTCATCAACGATGGCGATGAGAGTGCTGGGATTAATAAGATCTTGATTACGAAAAGTGGAGAGGATATCTTGCAAATGACTATGAGAAAGGGCAGAGCTTTTTTCTTTCTGAGAAACGGCCAATAAGTCATGATCAATTGTATTGGTAATATGAGAAGCTAAGAGAATGATGGTCGAACGTGTGCTTTTATCAATTGTGTTGCGCCAATCATAGATTGATACAAAACGAATTACAGCAAGCGCAATAAGAAATGCCACAATGACAAATGGAAGTGAGCGTCGCAACCAAGGTTCAATAAAGAGAAGCTTTTGATAGGTAGAGCCAGAAAACAGATGAATACGCTTTGTCTGCGCTTTATGGCTTTGAGCGCTCGATTTTGAATCAGCATATATCTCCGTTGGCGCATTATATGCGTCCAATTTAGCCATCTCTTGTTCCTTTAATTCCGGAATAATGTGATTTAAAAACTGCTTCGATATTCATTAATAACCCCATGAGAGTGCAATGAATCAAAACAGGAGTCTTCTGTCCAGTCTTTTTTTTAAAAAAAGTATTTTACTTTTATGAATTTGGAATATGAAAAGGAAAAGGCATTTTAAACATGGCCTATAAACAGGCTTAGATTGCCTGTTTATAGGTTTAATGATGATCAAAGTAGCTTGTAGAGTTTATTTTTAAAAATATTATAGTATATTGATTTAAAATGTTTTTTTGTTTCAAGTGAGTAGACGATTGATGATATCAGAAACATCGCTTGATAATTTTGGTGCGGCAGCAATCGTTTTTAATGCCGTTTCAAGTTTTTGTTGCCGAATGGGTTCTAATTGTCGCCAAGAGCGCAAAGTTGTTAATAATCGTGAAGCAAGCTGTGGATTTTTTTTGTCAATTTCTAAAATGATTTGGCAAAGAAAATCATAGGAGGCACCATCAACTCTGTTAAAGCCTGTTAGGTTGTTAGAGGCAAAGATACCGATCAGAGATCGTACACGATTAGGATTATCCTTTGAAAATAGCGGGTGTTGCATGAGCTTTTGAACATTTTCGAGTGTTGATGTGCCAGCAACCATTGCTTGAATAGAAAACCATTTATCCATAACCAAAGGGTCATGTCGATAGCGGTTTTCAAAATCATTTAAGGCATTTTGTGCCTGCTCACTTTCATTAAAACGCTTCACGAGAACAGCAATACTCGCCATTCGGTCAGTCATATTATCAGCTGTTGCATACTGTGTCGCCGCACGATTTGGATTGTTCTCAGAAATGGAAAGATAATCCAATAGTATGTTCTTGAATGCTCGCTTTCCGGCTTGTACAGTGTCTGGTGAATAGGGTTCTTGGGTTTGCATTTGTTCATAAAATTTTGTTAAGAGTTTTTGATGTGTTTGTGCAAGTGAAGCGAGAAACTGATTGCGCACGTAATGAATACGATCTGGATCAATATTTTTACCGATTGTATGAGCAAGCTCAACTTCACTAGGTAAATTTAAACAGAAGGCACGAAATTCAGGCTCTAAGGTTTCATCTGTTATGATTGTTTCAATCAGGTTTAGCAAAGCAGAGGAGATTGTTTCTTTTGCTGCTTGTGTTTTATCTTGAATGCTTTGAAGCAAAGCTTGCGTCATTAAATGATTAAGAGATTGCCAGCGATTAAGGTGATTGTCATCATGTTGTGCAAGAAAAATAAGTTCACTTTCATTAAATGGCGTGTGTAGAATGATTGGTGCAGAAAAGTCTCGCAGCAGTGATAAAACGGGTTTTTCACGCAGTCCTTTTAATGTAAACGTTTGGCTTTCCTTGGATAAAAGCATAACGTCTGATTGAATATCTGTATCCGCTTCATAAGCGAGGTTTTCTCCGTTAGGTCCTAATAAGCCAAATGCGATAGGGATAAGCATGGGCTTTTTTGTTTTTTGTTGTGGGGTTGCGGGAATATGTTGCTTTGTATGAATTGTTAAAACACCATCGCTATAATGACTATCGATTTCTACATTGGGTGTTCCTGCTTGTTCGTACCACAACATGAATTGGGAGAAGTCTTGACCAGATACTTCAGCAAAACAGGTAATAAAATCTTCAATTGTACAAGCTTGTCCATCATGACGTTGAAAATAAAGATCAGTGCCTTTACGAAACAGAGTAGGACCTAAAATAGTTCGTATCATGCGAACAACTTCAGCACCTTTTTCATAAACAGTTGTGGTGTAAAAATTATTAATTTGGCTATATTGACGAGGACGTACAGGATGCGCAAGAGGTCCTGCGTCTTCTGTAAATTGCGTCGCTTTTAATGCTTTTACATTTTCAATTCGCTGTAGGCTGCGTATATTTTGATCTGATGAAAATTCCTGATCACGATAAACAGTGAATCCTTCTTTTAAACAGAGTTGAAACCAATCGCGACAGGTAACACGATTACCGCTCCAATTATGGAAATATTCATGGGCAATGACACGTTCAACATTTCTATAATCCTGATCGGTTGCTGTTTCAGGATCGACAAGAACATATTTATCATTAAAAACGTTAAGGCCTTTGTTTTCCATTGCTCCCATGTTAAAGTCGGACACAGCAACAATATTGAAAACATCAAGATCATATTCGCGTCCGAAACATTGTTCATCCCAACGCATGGAACGTTTAAGAGCATCCATTGCATAGGTTGCGCGTTCGGTTTTTCCTTTTTCTACATAGATACCAAGCTCGATACGTCGTCCAGATACAGTTGTAAAATGGTCTTCTAACTTATCAAGATCTCCACCTACTAAAGCAAAGAGATAAGATGGCTTGGGATAAGGATCTTCCCAAATAGCAAAATGACGATTATTCTCTAAAGTTCCTGTTCCCACGAGATTACCGTTTGAAAGCAAGATTGGGATTGTTTTGGAATCTGCTTCAATTTTTACTCTATAGGTAGAAAGAACATCTGGGCGGTCGTAAAAATAAGTGATACGACGAAAACCTTCCGATTCGCATTGTGAGCAATAAACACCATTTGAAAGATAAAGCCCCATAAGTTGGCGGTTGCTTTCAGGATTCAGTTCCGTAACCAATTTTAATGTAAAAGGAGCCGTTGGTGGCGTTGTAATCTCTAAACGTGAAGGCGTCACTCTATAAGTGTTTGGGGCTAATATCTCATCATTAATAGAAACGGAAATTAAAGTAAGATCATCACCAGAAAGAACGAGAGGTGTTAATTCTTTTGTATCGTGACGGGGCTCAATAAACAATATGGCTGTAACATAGGTTTTTGTTGGTGCCAATTGGAAAGAAAGGTGTGTTTTAGGGATAGCGTAAGGAGTTGGTTGGTAATCTTCCAAACGATAAATAGATGTTATTGGCTGTTTCATAGTTTTTTCCCATTAGTATTTTAAGAGTTAAAGAAGGGTGTTTTAATTTTAGAAGCAAGATAGGATTAAAGAATTACAAAAGGCTGTCGAGGCGATTTTTTACTTCTAAGAAGTCTATCCATGTAAGCTTCTTTTGACTAGGGGTTCTAAGAAGGTAAGCTGGATGAAAAGTTGGCATAACAGGTATTTTTATATTATCTTCGCTTTCATAGATATGCCATTTCCCTCTTGTTCGGATAATCCCATTTTGAGATCCAGTAAGAAATTGTGCAGCAACGCCTCCCAGTGCTATAAGAACACGAGGACGTGCTAAATAAATGTGCCGTTCAATAAAAGGGCGGCACAAGGCAACTTCTCTTGGTGTTGGTGTACGATTTCCTGGTGGACGCCAAGGAATAGTGTTGGCAATGTAAACATTATTTCTTGCTAAGCCAATTGATGCGAGAATTTTATTAAGTAACATCCCTGCTTTTCCCACAAAAGGAATTCCTTGTATATCCTCTTCTCGTCCTGGTGCTTCACCTATGAGCATTAGGGGACTTCCTGCTGTTCCATCTGAAAAACAGGTATTTTTTGCTGTCAATTTTAGTGAACAGCCATTAAATGCAAGGAGGGCAGATTTTAATTCATCAAGTGTCTTTGCACTTTTTGCACTCTCTATAGCAGCGGATTCGTTTTGTATAGGACTAGAATTATACAGTGGATGATTATCTAATTTTACGCTTGGAGATGTTTTGGCAGATGTTTGTTGATTACCAGAAATGTTAACAACAGGCGTTAATTTTCTCTCTGAACAAGCAGACTGCTTAAAACGATCAATAGGGAAGTCTGTCAGAACGGCATCCGCACCACTTTCTTTATAAAAGTTTAAGAGTTCTTCATAGGAAATCGAGTACGGCGTTTGATTTAACATTTTACTTTTTCTAATGATCTAGGCACTATAGATCAAACAAAATTATCCTTCAAGTTTTATAAACGTATTCGCTAGCCATTAATGTATAAGAATGCTGATAGGATTCTCTCTTTTCACAAAAAAGGCAAATCGTAAAATGCGAGTTTTCGCGATTATATGCATCTTTAAATGTATAATTTGTTTAAATTGCGCTATTTCAACTTTTTAAACAAAATAAACTCACTCATAATAAAAGAATTTTTTACTGAATGCAAGTGGCGTGATAATATTTTTTATCATTATATTCTATATTTAATACTTAGTGAAAGTGAATTTTGTATTATTTTATTTAAAAAATTAAGTATAATTTTTTATTATTATATTTATTTAATAGCTTTTATTAAATAAATTAAATATATTAATTGAAATATATAATTATTACTTTTATATGAGAAAACACTAAGACGTTACAAACAGTTTTCACAATGGGTTAAAAGCAATGTGTGGATATATTCTTTTGCTTTTTTTACAGCTGAAATGAGAGGTTCATTGAGTGCCAAATGCGCTGCAATAGCGCTTGATAGAATGCAACCTGTTCCACGCATTGTTCCTTTTAAACGTGGAGTAGAAATATTGATGACTTCAATTTTGTCAATGAAGCTATCAATTGCAAGAGGACCCTCCGCATGTCCGCCTTTTACTAAGATAGAGCGAGCTCCCAATGACAAAAGTTTTTTTGCTTGTTGTATTGCTTGCTTATCATTAGATGCCAATGGACTTTGGCTAAGAAGAGCGAGTTCTTCTCTATTCGGTGTTAAAAGATCAACATGAGGAAGCAGTTTATCGATCATAGTGTCGATGATTGTTTCTGTTATTAGTTTTCCTCCTGATGAAGCGACAAGTACAGGGTCCAAAACAACTGGAACATGGGGATAGTCTTTGAGTACGTTACAGATTGCTGCTATAATTGCTTTTGTCCCCGTCATACCAATTTTTATTGCGCTTATTGGATTTGCTTCTAGAGCAGCACGCATTTGCGCAGCGACGAGGTCTCCACACATTGGAATGATTTCGACAACGCGATTATCATCTTGTACGTTAACACAAGTAATTGCTAAATTTGCTTTTATTTGAAAATGTGCAGAGGTTTCTATATCACGAACAATACCGGCACCTCCTGTTGGATCAGTGCCTGCAACAATAAGAATGGAAGGTATCAACGCCATTTTTGTGTCACTTTTATCCACTGCTGTACACGCTCTTCAGGTTTTTTATGGAGGATAATATCAGTCACAACAGCAGCACTATTTGCTCCTGCATTTAAAACACTAACTGCACGTTCTGGTGTTAACCCACCAATACCCACTAAAGGTAAAGCACCAATCCGTTTTCTCCATTGTTTGATTTTCTCTAGTCCTTGTGGCATCCATTTCATTTTTTTTAAGATTGTCGGATAAATAGGACCAAGTGCAATATACTCAGGATTAGCAGAGAGTGCGATATCCAATTCATGTTCATCATGTGTACTAAGACCAACTTTTATACCACTTTTACGAATTGCGTGAAGATCAGCATTGCTCAGGTCTTCTTGTCCCAGATGAATAAAATTACACTTTTCATCAATTGCTATTTCCCAATGATCATTAATAATTAATTGTGTTCCCAATTTATTGCATATGTTTTTTGCACGCTTAATATGTTGACGGATTATTTGTTGATTTTCATGTTTCATACGCAATTGTACGAGCTTGATACCAAGAGGAAGCAAACGTTCAATCCAATCAGCGTTATCAACGATGAGGTAAAAAGGATCCAGTTTCATGAAAATACCGCTTTTCCAATGATTGGTGTTGAAGGGACTGCTACATTGCGTGCTTCGATCATGCCAGCTTTATACCCCATACGCCCTGCCTGAATAGCTTTGGAAAAGGCCTCAGCCATCAAAACAGGATCAGCTGCTTTAGCAACTGCGGTATTAAGCAGTACTGCATCATAACCTAGTTCCATCGCAATGGCGGCATGGGATGGGCGTCCAATGCCGGCATCAATAACAAGAGTAGCATCAGGAAGGTAAGCACGGATAGAACGCAATCCATCAGTATTATGAGGTCCTTTGGCAGAACCAATAGGAGCACACCAAGGCATAATAACACGGCAACCAATGTCGAAAAGTTTTTCAGCAACAATGAGATCATCCGTTGTATAGGCAAAAATTTTGAAACCTTCATTGTTTAAAATTTGAGCAGCTTCGATTAAGGAAAAAATATTTGGCTGTAAGGTGTCTGAATTACCGATAATTTCGAGTTTAATCCAAGCTGTTTTAAAAAGATCTCTTGCTAATTGCGCTGTGGTTACGGCCTCTTTAACAGTATAACAACCAGCAGTATTAGGAAGCACTGTTACCCCAAGATCTTGAAGAAATTGCCAAAACTGCCCTCCTTGTTTTCCACCTGCGCTTTCTCGACGTAATGAAACGGTTACAATTTCTGTATTGGATTTATGAATAGCATCACGAAGGATGACAGGAGAAGGATATTGCGCTGTACCTAACATAAGACGAGAGGTGAATTGTCGTCCATAAAGATTCAACATAATTAACCACCTTGCATTGGGCTTAAAATTTCCACTTTATCTCCTTCATGCAAAATAAATTGGTCTCGCGCATCTACAGGAACAACTTCAGCATTAACAGCAGTTGCTAGCCAATTTCCTTCATACCCCAATTCCACAAGCAAGAGACTAAGAAAAGGAGCTTCTGTTTGAAGTGTTTCACCATTAACAAATATTTGCATGCTTTATTCCAATGCCAATTTCACTGCTCGTTTTGCCATTTCTGGAGACAAAAGAAAACCATGTCTATAAAATCCATTAATAGAGATATGGTTACCATATTTGCATACAGAAGGGAAGTTATCAGGATAAGCTGGACGAATACCAATGCCGGATTCAACAATTTCTGCTTCGGCAAAAGCAGGGTGCAATGTATAGGCCGCGTTGAGCAATTCCATCATTGATCTTACAGAGATTGCACCATCAAAGTCACTTTCAATCATCGTTGCGCCAATCATGAAAATATCATTCTGTCGTGGAACAACATAAAGTGGAAATCGTGGATGAAGAAGACGAATTGGGCGGGAAATTTTAATTTCTGTACTCCGCAAGAGTAGCATTTCACCACGTACACCCCGTATATTTTTATCTTTTCCTAAACGTCCTATTCCTGTCGCATCAATAACAATATCAAAATTTTTTTCAGCCTTCTCTACATCAACAAAACAGGCTCCATTGTTGAGAAGCTTTTCTTTTAAAGCCATAAGTGCTTTGCGAGGATCAATATGGGCTTCATTTTCATAAAAGAGTGCACAGTTAAAACGTTCCGCAAGATCTGGTTCAAGATGAGCTATTTCTGTATTATCTATGGTTTTGTGATTATGCGTACGCATAAAAAATCGTTCAAGCTCTCCTCTATCTCGTGTAGGTGCAACTACTAAAGTGCCTTTTTGTATGACAAGGTTGGGGAGCGTTTTACGCCACCATTGTATAGCTTGTACACCAAGATCTTCAACAATCTGTTCCGCATTTTCTCTTTCACAGTAAGGTGCGAGCATTCCTCCTGCATACCAACTAGCACTTCCTATAGGTGAATGAGGGGGGGCTGATACAGTAACAGAAGCACCTTTTTGCTGTAACATAAAGGCAACTGTTAAGCCGCCTACACCTGCACCTTTGATAAGAATGTTCTTCAACTGTTTACTTTCTTTTTTTGAGGAGGAACAATTTCCATATAAAGATCACCACTTTCTTGATATTTTTCAGCCATAGCAATCATACCTTCACCTTTTGTTTTTTTGAGTGCTGCAGCATCACGAATATCATGGGAAATACGCATAGAACAGAATTTTGGTCCACACATGGAACAAAAATGCACCAATTTATGGGCATCTTTAGGCATTGTCTCATCATGAAAGGCACAGGCTGTTTCTGGATCAAGAGAAAGGTTAAATTGATCATGCCATCTAAAATCAAATCGTGCACGCGAAAGAGCATTATCGCGCAATTGTGCTCTCGGCAAACCTTTGGCAAGGTCTGCGGCATGAGCAGCAATTTTATAAGTAATCACACCAGTTTTTACGTCATTCCTATCGGGGAGTCCTAGGTGTTCTTTAGGTGTTACATAACACAACATAGCAGTTCCAAACCATCCAATCATAGCGGCACCAATTGCTGATGTAATATGATCATAACCCGGAGCAATGTCCGTTGTAAGAGGTCCTAAAGTATAAAAAGGCGCCTCATGACAAAGATCTAATTGTTGCTCCATATTTTCTTTAATTTTGTGCATTGGGACATGCCCAGGGCCTTCAATCATAACTTGTACATCTTTTTTCCAAGCAACTTTTGTCAATTCTCCCAAGGTTTTAAGCTCTGCAAATTGGGCCTCGTCATTGGCATCGGCAATAGAGCCAGGACGCAATCCATCCCCCAATGAAAGAGAGATGTCATACGTGCGTGCAATATCACAAATTTCATCAAAATGTTCATAGAGAAAACTTTCTTTATGATGATGCAAACACCATTTTGCCATAATAGAACCACCTCGTGAAACAATACCTGTTACCCGATCAACGGTCAAAGGGATAAAAGGTAGTCTTAATCCTGCATGAATGGTAAAATAATCAACACCTTGTTCTGCTTGCTCAATAAGGGTATCACGAAAAATATCCCATGTTAAGTTTTCGGCAATACCCTGTACTTTTTCGAGTGCTTGATAAAGAGGAACTGTTCCGATGGGCACAGGAGAATTTCGGATAATCCATTCACGAATATTGTGAATATTTCGTCCTGTAGAAAGATCCATAACTGTATCTGCTCCCCAGCGAATGGCCCAAACCATTTTATCAACTTCTTCTTCCATAGATGAAGTTACTGCTGAATTTCCAATATTGGCATTAATTTTAACACGAAAATTACGTCCAATAATCATAGGTTCGCACTCTGGATGATTAATGTTTTGTGGAATAATGGCGCGTCCACAAGCAATTTCATTGCGAACAAATTCCGCAGTATAAGTTTCAGGTATTGATCCAGAAAATGTTTCATTTGATGGTACATTTTGCCGCTCTTCTACTGCTAATCCTTCATTTTCTCGTATAGCCACATATTCCATTTCTTCGGTAATAATGCCTGCGCGTGCGTAAGCCATTTGTGTAATTGCTTTGCCATTTTTTGCTCGTAAAATAGAACGTTTTTGCTTAAAGGCTGGTGTAAGGTTTTTATCAGAAGTCAATCCATTATCTTCAGGTTTAACTAATCGTGCAGGATAAGTTTCAGTATCATCCCGCTTAGAGAGCCAAGGCAAGCTAATTGCTGGAAGGCCTTTTGTAATATCAATGATCATATCTTTATCTGTGTAGGGGCCAGAAGTATCGTAGACGTTTAAAGGTTTTTCACCACTGCCATCAGCCAGTGAAATTTCACGCAATGGTACGCGCACATCAGAAAAGAGAAGGCTCTGTTGATAAATTTTGCGTGAAGCGGGAAAGGGGTTACAACTAATTGATGAAATACTTTTTGGCACAAACTTTTTCCTTCTAAACACATAGTTTAAAAACTAAGGCGTGATGTTAATGGAGATATATTTAAATGATTAATAATGTATCTTGAATGAAGAGATGCTTATAATATTTTATAGTAAGTTATCTTCAATAAAGCTTAAGAAGATTTACTTTGAAAAGATCAACGCAATATCTTTGAAATAATACTTGCACTCCCCCACGTAAACACTTTTGCCAGAATACACATGATTGGCTTAAATACTGACATTGTCAATCACAAAGATATATTTTTAACGATTTTTCTACATTCGTTAGAAATAAAAGCAGATACTATGAAATAACCAGTGATAATATTAAAATCTTTTTATAAAGAAATGATGAGGATAAAATTTATAGCTAAAGCCAGAGGGTATATGCTGCGCAATTCCATTAATTTTTATTCTTTTGCTTTTATATAGCTTTTTTACTAAGCTAGTCACTCATCTTCATGACAATAGCACCCTTTTTATAAAGTGTCATGTCATGATGCTTTTGTTTCTGAAATCATGACAGATTATTACATATCCTTTAAATTGATGTTTATTGTACGTATTTAGAATATAAAATAAAACTTTCTTATTTTTTCATAGATGTGTTCAATTAAGATATAATTATAAATAAGAAAATGATGGATATACTCTATTTACCATTTTACATGATCAATAATAAAAAGTTTAATAACGTCTATATTTAATAAAGATGAGTTTTATTTTTTATGAATAAAATATAAGGTATTTTTATATAAAAAATCACGACATATAGATTATTTTATTGATAATAAAACAAATCGTATTTTATAAATTCTTATAGTTTAAATATATATGAAATTACAGAAAAATTCTTTATTCGTAAAGGCAGTGTGAGTATGGTTTTTTATATAAGGAATAAAATATGTCAAATATAGCGGACAATGAGGTAAAAATGACCTCACAAATTGCTGGTATCAAATGGAGTGAAGGCGCGCTTCAAATAAAACTATACCTCTTAAAAAAACACAATGTTGAAAGTTTCTGAAAAAGAAGGTAAGAAGTGTGGGAATGATGGCTTAATCTCTTATATAAAACAGTAAGCTATTCAATTTTCATAATTTTATTTATCATTATTGAGAGATCTTTTTCTTCTTCTAAGAGGAAATAATGGTGGTATAGATATTGTAAGCACGGTTGAGATTTTTTCTATAAAAGCTGATGATGTAACAAAGTAAAATATTAAGAAAGCCTACTTAAATTTTTAAATCATGATTACAATGAAGTTCGATGATATGATGTATTTTGCTCTGTTGTTTTAGCCAGTACAGAATTTGTTATCAAAACAGTAAATCTTTACTCTTATCTTTCCACAAGGAGAGAGAAAGCTAATAATTGCGAGGGCATGTTCAGAAGGATTTATTGTTCTTGCAAAAAGAATCAATATATAATAGAATATTACATGTGAGTAATCGCATTAGGTGGGGGAGGACAATGGGTGCTTACAGCCCTTTAAAGGTGAAAATGGCGCGCATTTTATAGGGGGTAAGGGCTATTTTTTAATTCAAGTAAAAGAAATTGATATTCATCAGATCTGATGAGGGTTTGTGATATTTCTTTAGTATTTAAAGTATTTCATTTCTAGTTCAATTAAGGTGTAAAAAAACTGTCATAGTGAATGTATTTCCTATGGTGCATTAAGATTGAACAGAAGCTTGTTTAAAAAATGTTGGTATTGATCGAGTAAAACAATTTCAGGAATAAATTGAATAAAATAGAGCCTTTCAAGGTATTTGCATATGAATAAAAACATAATGATGCATACAAAGAATTTGAAGTTAACTTTTAGAATTTTAAGATAAATGGAAGTCAAAAGAGAGAGATTCTTTGTTTAAAATATAGAGTATAAAATATCGACGAAATAGATTTAAGCTATTGAAAAAAATAAAAAAGAGAATGTTTAAATCAGAAACTTTTTATGCGGATGATAAATTATTATATTCAATAACAGTTCTATGAAATCCATAGTAGGGGGAATTTTGAACAGTATTTATAAATTTTGCAATGAGATGCAAGATATTGAAAATATAACTGTATAACAACAGCACAACAACAAAACAAGATATTAAGTAACCTCAGACGAGGTGCTATATTACACATTAGAATTGGTTGCATTAATGCTGATGTTATGAAGAAGGTCTGATGAATTTAGGTTATTAAATTGGAAGGAGGGAGGAGAGATAAAATGTGTAAATACGGATGGTGCAGTGGTTATGATGTAGCAATAAAAAGTGGCAGCGCATTCTAGTGCACAGAATGAGAAATTGTTAGAAAAATTATGAAAATAATGGGGGATTGAAAATGTCTAATATTTACGATTGGTCGCTAAAGGCTGATGAAAATGCTCATTCAGATAGTATCATTAATTGGGCAGAAGGTCAGCCGCCTAGTTCTGTTAATGATAGTGCTCGAGCGATGATGCAGCGCGTACGAGAATATCTTGCAGATAATGGTGGATCTATTGACTCAAGCTTTATGGTAAATGCGGAAGATAAAACAACATTAATTACCTTAAAGACAGTTTCACCGATAAAGAAATACAACAATGATATCATCATACGTTTTAAAGCTCGTGGCATGAATATTGGCACGACGACAATAACTGTTAATAATATAGGAGAAAAGCTTATCTATAAAGCCACTGATGTGGGGGTTATCCCCTTAGAAGGGGGAGAACTGCAAAGAGGTGGCATTTATGAAATGGTATATAATAATGGTGTTTTAATAAAAGAGCATGAAGGGTGGTATTTATTAAATCCTACATCACCAAAAATAGAAAATTTTCCTGCTGGATTCATTGCAACATTTGCTATGCAAAGTGTGCCAAATGGTTGGCTTTTATGTGATGGTCAGTCCTATAAGTGTGAGGATTATCCGCAGTTATTCAAGGCAATAGGTGATAAATGGGGGAAAAACAGCTATGGAACTTTTAAAGTTCCTGATTTTAGAGGTATGTTTTTACGCGGCTTTGATGATGGCCGTGGTTTAGATGGTGGTAGAAAATTTGCAGATAAACAACAAGATAGCATAAAATCGCATACGCATATTGGAACCATTGAAGAATCAGGCGAGCATGCACACAATTTTGAGTACCAAGGGGTAGGATGGCCAACTGGTGATATTGGAAGACTACCGAATCATTATACTTATAATGCGACCCTGAAAGGGAGAACAGCTTCTGCTGGTGCACATACACACAAGGTAACTCTTTCTCATACGGGTGAGGCAGAAACGCGCCCTGTTAATGCAACTGTTGTCTATGCTATAAAATCATGAGTATGGTCGGTTCATAAATAATCTATACACCTTGGTAATTTTGTTAACGCGGAGCAATTCCGCGTTATTTTTTATGTATGTGAAGAGGAAATCTGTACTCTTAATGCGATACTTGAGGGAGTTAAAAAATAATTTTAAATTTGCCATTAAATGATCTGGAGATATATCTTTGTATCAGCGAATTGATCTCATAAAGAGATTTCTCATCTCTTTATCAATTTTATTTCTTTGCAATGCTATGATGTAGGTTATATTTGTAAATGGTATACTCCTTGAGTGAAATTATCGTTATACTTTCTTTTCATCCCTATATTACGCATTGTTTTTGCGTTAAGGGGACGACAAGAAGCGTTATTGAATTTATTTTAAATATTTTATTCAATAGTTTAATTCTTTTGATGTACCAATAAACAATTTTTCTAATAGAGGAAGAAAAATAAAAATATGATTATATTTAATGTTTTTATTGACTACAGAGATAGATAAAGAATCAATATAAAAAAAGATAAAGAAAAAGCATATATGTTATGAGAAAAAATAACGCCGTTAAAGCAACAAATAAATCTTTTACAGATTGTCAAGAGGTACTTAATTTTTATCTAGTCCCTAGAAAATATAAAGAATCCATATAATTATTATGACAAAGGTATTTGTATGTATTTCTGGATCATTTTTATTAAAGACAAGAGTGATAGAAAGAGCGAGGAAAATACATATTTATGTCATATAAACTTGCATTATATAAAAGTATGATAGCAAAACAAAATCTCAAATATTTTTAGTGCGTAAAATCTTGAAAGATTTTAAATAGATAGTTTTTTCCAAAAATATCTTTGATGTGAGCGGAAGACGTTAAATGATAGAAAGGAGTTCATTAAAAATAAAATAGAATCTTGAATATTTGCGTACTTTATTGTGCTAAGTACATTAATTTTTAGATTGAAGCTGACTGCTTTAGGATCTAAATTCATAAGAGGATGCTGTTTGAGGGAGTATAAAAGGGATATCTTCTTTAGGTAATTCAGAAACGTTTAAGGAACAATGATAAACATCGCGTAGATTTTGTGTTGTCAAAACATTAGTCGCATTTCCTTCGCAATAAATCTCTCCTTCCTTTAGCAAGATCATGCTATCTGCATAATGTGCTGCGAGATTGAGATCATGAAGAACAGCGAGAACGCCGCCACCAGAATGGGTAAATTGTTTAGCGATATCCATAACGATAATTTGATGTTGAATATCAAGGCTAGCAATAGGTTCATCTAATATCATCCAACGAGGAATTCCATTATAAATGGGTTTCCAGATTTGGCAAAGAACACGAGCAAGTTGTACGCGCGCTTGTTCTCCACCTGATAATTGGTGATAATATAGGTTACCATAATCAGAAAGGTCAACGCGATCTAAAGCTTTCTGGATAAGATTTTGTAACTCGGTTTTGGCAATGGTGAGTTGGTTTACAGAAAGGCCAAGTCTTACAACTTCATGGACTAAGAATGGAAAGACAAGCGTTGTTGATTGTGGGAGCACAGCGCGCATTTTTGCCATTTCATAAGTTTTTGTTTGGCGCACATCATAACCATTTAAGGTTATTTTCCCACTGTAAGGAATTTCCCCACTCAGTGCTTTGACAAAAGTACTTTTTCCCGATCCATTAGGACCAATTATGATGGTAAAAGCACCACTTTTAGCTTGAAGATTAATGTGATTGAGAATCTGTTTTTTTCCGCGCTGAACGCAAATATTTGTTGCTTCAATCATGAAAAGGCAGTCCCTCGTTTGCATATAAGGATCCACAGGAAGAAGGGGGCACCAAAAAGCGCTGTTACAATTCCAATTGGTAATTCCGCGGGGGCAACAATTAAACGTGCAAACGTATCAGCAAAAATAAGTAAAGATGCTCCCAAGAGAGCAGAGTAAGGAATAAGATAGCGGTGATCAGGACCAATGATCTGACGTAAAATATGAGGAACAATAATACCAATAAAACCAATACCACCACTGACAGCAACTGCACTACCACACATAAGAGCAACGAGGGGAATTGCAATATTCTTAACGCGTTGAATATGGAAACCGATATGGCCAGCAACAGCTTCTCCAAGCGCAAGAGCATTAAGTGCTCGTGATAAAAAGGGAGAAAAAAGAAGACCAATAAAAATGAAAGGGAGAACGAGCCATACTTTCCACCATGTCGCGCCCGCAAGAGAGCCAAGACTCCAAAAAGTGATATCGCGTAATTGTTGGTCATTTGCAATAAAAATCAATGTTCCAACAACTGCACCGCTTAATGCACCAAGAGCAATACCGGCAAGTAGCATAGTTGCAATAGAGGTAAAGTTATGATGCGTCGCTATTATGTAGAGAACAATCGTTGATAAAAGTCCACCCAAAAAAGCACCCATGATAACTTTGTAAGGCTCTAGAAAAGGCGCAAATGAAACAGGAAAAGCAAAACCTAAAACAATTGCTAAAACGGCACCAAGACCAGCTCCTGCTGATACACCTATAATTCCAGGATCTGCAAGAGGATTACGGAAAAGTCCTTGCATCATAACACCAGAGACAGCCAAAGCAGCCCCGATCAATAATCCTAGGATAACACGAGGAAGCCTTATATCGATAAATATAAGATAATCACGTGTTTTACTACTTACAGAAAATTTTTGCGTAAACATGATATTAAGAAAATCAAAGAAAGAAGTATTTGAAGCACCATTTAAAAGTCCGCCCAAAATACTCAAGATGAGGAACATTATTAGACCTAATAAGAGTATTGTTCTCAAATTTTTACGATTCATTTTTTTATTTTTTTTTGTTTCAGATGCATAAACCATAGATGGATTCTCTACCAATTTTATCCGTTTTTACTATTTTAGTTTGCACCATAAAGCATATGAATAAGTTCTCTTGATGCGTCTGCAGTACGTGGACCAAATCCTAAAAGGTACATAGCATCCATTTGTTTAATAGCATGATTTTTTGCTGCAGTTGTTGCTTGGATAGCTGGTATAGCTAAAACCTTTTCAAGATTAATGGATTTCTCACCGTGTTTTATAAGTAAAATAACATCAGGATTCGCTTTCAATAACGCTTCGTTATTGAGAAGTTTATAGCCTTTATAATCAGTAATAGCATTGATCCCACCTGAAAGTTTTATGATACCATCTGCTGCTGTATCTGTTCCAGATGCCATAACGCGCCCATTTTGTACCGACAAAATAAAAAGGACACGCTTTGGTTTCGTTACTTTTGCCAAAAGAGCATCATTATCTACAAAATCACGGCTCACTTTTTGAATTAATACAGCAGCTTGTGCTTCACGATGGATGGCTTTTCCAACAAGACGAATTTTTTCTATCACACTTTCTCGAGAATAATTTTCTGGTATGATCACGATAGGAATTGATGTTTTTTTGAGAATTTCAATTGTTGAAGCAGGACCGCTTCCTTCAACGAGTAAGATACCTTCTGGAGCAAGAGATAAAACACCTTCAGGTGAAAGAGCACGCATATAACCAAGCACAGGAAGTTTGAGGGCTTCTTTTGGATAAACGCTTGTACTATCACGGGCAACAAGTTGATCTTGCGCTCCTAATGCATAAACAATTTCCGTAAGAGAGCCGCCAATAGAGACAATTCGCGCATTTTCAGAAAAATATGTGGTAGGTTCAGCGATGGCGCGCTGAGAAAAGAAGCTAAAAGAAAGAAGTATAAAAAGAAGAAAAAACCTTAATTGTCTGCACAAAAGAAGAGTCAGCATATTGTATCTTTCTAAGCGACAACTGATTCTTGATATGGAGGAAGAGACTTCAATAAAGAACGCCAATCCTCACGCTCTTTTTGACCCTCTTTGCGCATGCCAAAGAACTGAACAATCATTTCATCATTTTTATCGAAAACTTCAAGTGAACTGACATAACCATCACTGATAGGCTTGCGAACATGCCATACACTAGCAATCCCAGATGTGAGTAAATGGAGATCAAACTTTGGATCAAGAACATTAAGCCAAGGCCCCATTTGCTTAATATTTTTTACAGTCCCACTAAAAATTTGAACACATCCCTTATTACCAACAAAGCACATAATTGGCAGTTCTTGTCGTGCGACTTGGTTAAGCATCATTTCAACAGCTTCTACTTGTAATTCATCCGCAAATTCACTGCCAACATATTTTACAGCATGATGTCGATTAATCTTAAATTCGGAAATAATTTTATGAAGTTGGTGTACATCTGTCATTTTCCGCCAACGATCCCGAAAACTCTCAATATCCAATTCTGTTATGTCACACTGGGCTGGGAGAGAAACGGGAATAATGTTAAGAACAGGAGACTGATCTTCAAGAAGGAGCTTTTCAACAAGTTTATTCCATTCTTCCATATTTGTCATATCTTTAGAATAGATTTTTAGAATAGCAACGCCATGATGATCAAAGAATTGTAGACTTTTTGTAGGTTTTCCAAGAACAATGACATCATACTCAAAACCGAACTTCCATCGTTTTGCAAAAATACGTAAATCAATTTCACCAAGTGTTATAGGAACATGTTGGTTTTGAACAATTTTTTCAAAACACCCTGTTATTTCGTGAACGGCATGTTCATTGCGCGTTAATGCCATGACTGTTCCAAGCCGAGGAGCATTTTCTAAGAGAGTAGCAACATCAATTTGTAGCCTTTTTGCTTTTCCAATTGTACAATAGGCTGCAAGAAGTTCCGCTTCAGATATACCAATAGAAACCGCAAAATCACGGTTTCGCATTTCTTTTTTTTCTTCACGCAAACGAATAATCATTTCAGCTGTATGTGCCATGGATTTTACCTTATGTTACTGACCCAAGAACTAACTTTTAAATTTTATAATCCCTAGGCAATAGATTGAACTCTTAAAGAGTTCAATCTATCACAAAATATGCCTCTATCACCAATAGCAAAACAGTCAAAAAATGATAAAATAGAAAGAATTAAAATCGCTCTATCAAACCTTTATAATTTTAAAGATATTTGAAAATAGAAACACAAATAATTTATCCTTTTATCGATATGATTTTCTATTGACCTAATAGTTAATAGAAGCGATTAGAACTTTTGTACGAACGACACCTTAAAGTTACGACCAGGCTGGCTATAATAATCCTTCGGTGTTGAACTTTTACCAGAAGGAAGACTCGACGCATTCCAATATTTTGTATTGAAAAGATTATAAACACCAGCTCTTAGAACAGGTCCCGTTTCACCGAATGGCTTCCACCACCCTGTCATATCAACGACATGATACCCTGGAATTTTTTGGTAGTCAGATCCCTTAGCGACTTTGTCACGTTTGGCTGCCAAAGTAAAGATAATATCGCTTCCCCAAATCTCTTTTGCATATCCTAATCCGATAACGGCTTTCAAAGGGGGAATTGAGTTAAGGTATTCATTTTTATCAAGGTCTTTTCCTTGGGAGTAAGCAAAAGCAACATTGCTATGAAAACCATTTTTAAGAACTAAATGCGCTTTTGTTTCAAAACCAAAAATTTGTACGCGCGAACGATTCATGTAATGCCGACGCGCAAACCTAAATTCTTCTGAGGGCCCTCTATCCTCGGTATCTATGAAATTCTTATATTGATTGATAAAGGCATTGAAAGAACCACCGAAATTTACATTTCCATACCGAAGACCAACATCATACCCATTGCTTGTCTCTGGTTGAAGATCAGGATTTCCTTTCACATAATAAGCAGAAGGTTTGATATAAGAGACGTAAAGTTCCGAAACACGTGGTGCACGAAAAGCTTGTGCCCACTGAGCATAGAGCGTTATTTGATTCCGAATATCCCATTCCATGCGCAATTTAGGAGAAAAGCGCGATCCAGCCCTTTCCGGAGGGAATCTATCAGAAATTAGTGCTTCTTCATAAGCAGATGTTTTTTGAGGAACATATTTGTACCAATCATACCGAATTCCTGGTGTTACACGAAAACGATTATCAACCGAACCAATTTCATCTTCAAAAACAAAACCTAAATTGTAACCATTGGTGTCTGGTGAATCCGACCGATTAGCAGGAACAAAAAGACATCCTCGAGCGTATTCTTTTACATGACAATTGTCTTTACCTAACAAATAGTGATGAAATTTAGATGACGAAACATTAGTTGCAAACTTTAACGTATGGTTTATAGTGCCAAAGTCCATTTCTTTAAGTGCATCAGCATTGAAGCCATAATTGATATTACGCAAGAAATTATCTCTTAAATAATCTCCTTTGGGGGCTGAAACACGAACGCCAGTCATAACGTAACGACTTGATTGCCTTTGCCAATAAAGTACCCCATTAAACGCATCAAGAACCGCATCACCATTACCATTATAATTATAAGAAAGAGAAAACCGCTCACGAAGCTTATTATCCCGCTCATAAACGGAACCTGGAGCATATCTTTTAGACGCATTTAATTCATGTGTGTTACTCTTATGACCAAAACGCTCTGCGGTAAAACCAAGCCGGTGATTATCACTCAAATATTGATGAATTTTAAAAAGCAAGTTATTTTTATCAAAGTTTGAAGGGTTTTTACGTGTACGTTCTTCATATCCTCCCACCGTTCCCATATTTTTTCGCTCATGACCATTTACATATGATCCTTGGAAAAGCAAAAATGTCTGGTAATTACGTACAGCAAAAGCTTGATCGATGCGCCAGCTGTTATCAACAGAGTGATAACCACCTTTTATAAGGCTTCCCCAATTCTTTCCTTCCACAATAAGGTCTTCAGGATTAAGGGTACGCAATGCAATGATTCCCCCTAAGGCGCCAGAACCATAAAGACTAGAATCTGATCCTTGAATAGTATCAAACGTAGAAAGAGCATTGAAGTCAAAAGTTGTGTTTCCACCTCCACCACGGAATATATCATTAAACCATGGAAGAGAAATACCATCCATTGTCGTAAGAACACGATTTGCATCTAAGCCACGAACAACAAAACTGTTATTTTCTGAATTATAGGATACGGAAGGATTAAGACGATTAACGTCATAAACATCACTTATTTGTTTTTCATCAATATTTTTATCGGTTTTACGATCAGTTAGAATGGTTATTGAATTTGAAGTATCCTCTATCTTTTTTCCTTTAATAAGGATTGGTTTAAGCTCAGTTACAACATTCTTCTCGCTATTTTGTGCAAAAACAAATGAAGGTATACAGACTGACAGCGCACCTAAAATCATGCAGCTTTTATGGATATTTTCTCGTCTTATTCGCATAACACATTATAACCTTTTTTTAAACATCCCCTCTCTCAGTTTAAAGTTTTACCTATAAAAATGCTTGATTTAACCCTATCATAAATTAGCCAACCAAGCAGGAATGATTTAAAAAGATAAAATCATAGTAGAGACCATATTAAACATGATAAAATCAGTCAAGAAAAAAGTTGCAATTTCAAAATAGCCTGTTTTAATGAGATGAAATACTCAATAATTGCACTTCAGAGAAAGTGCGGCGGAAGAAACTATGAGCTTTACAAATATGAGGCAGTTATCAATTCTTTGGATTGGTGCATTTGTTGGCGCTCTTTCTTTGCATATAGCATTGGGAGCACAGTTTTATTTTCGAAATACTGGTGTGAATAATGGTATGCTCCCGTCAACGGTTATGCTAACTCTTGCCCAAGAGGCTCTATATCTTGATGTTGATATAGATTCGTCGAATCCAGATCGTGATATAGATTTATCAAGTGTCAGCACAGAACCAGAACGATTGCAGCCAGATCTTGTAGAGCAAGAGCCAGAGATATTGGAAACAGTGGAGGAAGGTCAACCGGAAGATCTCCAACATACTGTAGAAAAAGATGATTTTGCAGTAAAATCTCTGGAAGAATCTCTTCCTCAGAAAGTAGAAGATACAATATTAAAAAAAAAAGCGATACCGGTACCAAAAGCAGTTGTGAAACTGCCGTCTGCAAAGGCTATGCGTTCATCTACCGCTAGACAGAGCGGCAGGACAGCTGCGCTTGAAGATATATTGTTAATGGAGTGGTTAGCAAAGGTACAGTCACAATTAGAAAAGCAAAAAAATTATGTTGTGGGACAGCGTACCAGTTGGGTAAAAGGAACGGTTAAGTTAGAATTTAAGGTGCATAAGCAGGGGAATATTTTTGCTAGCCGTGTTGTCACTTCTGCTGGAGATCCAGAACTTGATCGATTAGCTATGGCAGCACTTCAACGCGTTGGTTCTTTTCCTCCCCCTCCACCATCAAAAGTGAATAAAACAATCAGAGTATCTTTGATATTTAGCTAATTTTTATGGAGGCTATTCGGATAATATATTGATTTATAATGATTTGTTTATCATTTAAATGAAAGAGCTAAGATAGTTTTTCTAAATCTTTTTGACATTTAAGCAATCAAAATCATTCGTTTAACTTATGACACAAGTAGGGAGCATGGGCATAAAAACTTAAAAAACAGTGAACATACCTCTTATGAATACTCTAAATGAAAGAGTTGTTACGACATTGGGAGTTAGGGGATGAGAGGGCTATAGCTTTTATGAAGTAAAGGTAATGGGCTTATCTAATAGATTTTTATACCATTTATAATAGGATATTTAAAAGCATAATGCATTGATTTATAAAGATAATTATCGTTGTCCATATTGAATTTAGAACCTTGAGTTGCATCAGATTCTCTCATTTCAAATCTGTGTATGTTGAATCAATATCACTTTCTTGCACATCACAAGTGGGAGTGAGTATGGGGATAAAACTGTATACGAAAGGACTAAAAATGGTTCTTATGAATCGTCTTAATGTCAATATGTTGTCGCAACACCCACGATCTGGCAAAGTGTGTGATAGTACCGGCTTGCTTTTCCATAAGCATAAAGATGGAGGTGCTCAATGAATTTACCATTATACCATTTACGAGCGCTAGCGTGAAAGAGGCTTGGGTGCCTTGAGAGATGTTTCTTTAAAACAAGCGCATGAAACTGTAACCCAATGACGTTCTGTTTTACGTGAAGGGCGTTCGCCCATTAAAAGACTCTTCAACTATACCATTATGAAATAGACTTAGAAACCTTTAAATTAAAACAAAAACATAAATAAGAAACACATACGATTTGGGCTTTAGGATGTTCTGTTTTGTGTGAAGGATGGCAGCTCATATGTAAAAATGAGAAAAACGAAAGGCAATACTTAAATCTTCATTTTTTTAAAGATCTTGTTATCGACATGTTCGAAAGTCGTAAAGCCGAACGTAAGGAGAAGGGCAAGAAGCTATTTTTACCTTTAAGGTTTTCTAGCTCAATGAGTCTGTTTTTCTGCTCCAGAAGATATACACAATAATGCGCCCCTATTGGGTATAGAAATATTGTAAGCAGAAAAAACACCCTCAAAACATGCCATTTTAAAATATTTGAATGTTGATTAAATAAGCAATAATAAAAGGATGCGTTATTCGTTTTAGTCTTTTTACATTGATAAGCTCTATAATATTATCGTTTATGTGTTGAGAGGGATTAAATGATTTATACAACATTATGATTTATAATAAATAATTTATTATTTTGTATTTGAAATTCGAGCCTCGAATAGCTTAGAATTTTTCCATTTCAACTCTACTGATACTGAATCAATTAAAATCACTTACTTGCACGTCAAGAGTGAGGCTATAGGTGGATACTCTTTAGGGAGGAATAAAAATGCCTCTTAAGAACGCAATACTATTTGGAAAGTTAAGGCAAATTATTTTTATCGACCAGAAAGTAGGTCGGTTTTTATATCTATTTTCCCAGTGAGTCTCGCTTTGTAAACACCGTAATTTTCCATGACACACATCACGTAATTCCGTGTTTCTGTATAAGGGATACGTTCAATCCAATCGATGACGTTATTGAGAGGTTGTCCTCGAGGATCGCCATAGCGCTTGATCCATTCATTGACACGGCGGGGGCCCGCATTATAGCCAATAAGAGTTAGTATATAGGATCCATTAAAACGTTCCAATTGTTCATTGAGAAAATGGGCGCCTAATGTCACATTATAACGCGCATCACTGCTAAATCTTTTAGGAGACCATGCGATTGAGTATTTTTTTGCTAGTGCTTCTGCAGTTGTAGGAAGCAATTGGAGTATCCCTTGTGCACCTGCTTGTGATATGGCTGTTGGATTAAATTCGCTTTCTTTGTGTGCAATGGCATAGATAAGCGATTTTTCTTCTACAGAAATATGAGCAGAGTCTGGTATAGCTCCCAGAGGATGAGAGAGTGCTCCAACATTTTTTCCTAGGAAAGCAGCCATTTTTCCGATTCTGAGGCTGGTATAATAGTCACCATTTTTTTCTGCCATAACAGCCAGAAGAGCTAATTCACCGGGGCTTTCTATTTTTTTTCCGAGTTCTCTATAAAAAACTTTAGCAAACTCAGCATATCCAGCTTCTTCAAGACGTTGAATTGCTTTGATCGCTTTTCGTGCACTAAAATGTTGTCGCTCAGCGATTGTTGGTTTAGGAAAAGAGATATTAATTTTTTTTTGGTTGAGTCGCGCAGCGGCTAATTGACCATAATACGTTGCGCCAAAATGAGCGGCGCGATGAAAGTACAGCTGGGCATTTTTATGTTCTCCTAGCGTTTCTGCTGTTCGTCCCATCCAGTAATATCCACGTGATGCAGCAAAAGGTAAAGAGGAGAGTTGAGGAATGCGTGAAAAATGTTGCATTGCCAACTTAGGGTTATGAAGAAACCGTAGTGCATACCATCCTGCGTGAAATTCAGCATCGACGGCTAATGCAGATGTCATACCAGTGTGCCTTGCAACGAGTTGATAAGCTATTTGGGGTTTGTTTAAATCAAGCATTTCACGAGAAAGGGCGCGTTGCTCTTTCCACAATGATTGAGGGTTCATAAGATGGAATGCATCTTGTGATGTTTTCATCATGAGTGTTGCGGCTGCATCATATTGTTCTGTTCGCCGCAGATGGCGCATTCGAGCAAACTGGAAGAGAGGATCTTTTTTCCATACTCTTTCTAAAGCTTTTAATTTTTGTGTTGCGCTAGGATCATTTTTTTCAACCGCTACAAAAGCATCAAAAAGAGATTGAGCATGGGCTAATTTTGCAACGCGTGCCGCTGAATCAAAACGATGTGCATACAACATAAACTGCATGCGTTTTAAATGATCAATAGGTTTTAAGGCAGCACTTGCATTTTTAAGAACAAATACTTCTTCTTGTGCATTAAGCCGTGTTTTATGCCACCATGGTGCAATAATGTGTTGAGCACGGGTGATTTGTCCTGTTGCAATGAGTGCTTTAGCAAAGAGAGCCATGCCTTGTGCTGTAAGGGGGGGATGATGAGAAAATTTTTGGATAATGGCGTGTGTGATATTGGTTTCGTTAAGAAAAGCACGTTCAGCATTGCGTTGCATCGTTTCTATACCAGGCCATCCTTTTAGCATGTTAATTGCATTAGATATTTCAGAGCTTGGTATATTATTTTGCTTTGATAGTCCTAGCGCCCATGTCAAAATATAACGATCAAGGCTATGTTTTTCCATTGAATTACGAAGATTTATTGTTTTTGCAATATTGTTGTTTGCTAGTGCATCTAATCCAGCTTTTAGTTGTTTGAGTGTCGCAGTATTGTGCGATGTCGTGTGTCTCTGTTGAAGAGGTTCTTGAGCTTCTTGTTTTATGGCAATGGGGGTAGGACGTGTCGAAGGGATTGGTACTTTCCCATGTAAAAGCGGTGTTTGTGCAAGTGCACTTGAAAATAAAATTCTTATTGCCAGTATAAGTGCAGTAAAGGTTGATACGAAAAGAGAGGTGGAAAATACACGCATAGAGAAAAGACCTTGAGACCTTGCTTTTTGTAAAAAAAAACTTAAGGTTTTTTAGAACATAAGCGTGAAAAACGCGTTAATATAGACGGTTTGTTTTAAAGAAATGTTCAACATTTAAGGAGGTCCATTTTCATCTTATGAGGGCTTTTTTTGAAATTCATCTTGCTTCAATGATAGAGCAAGATTATGCTCTATTTAAAATTTATAAAAGGCGATTATTAAAAAAATAAAAGCGAATATTATAGGGAGTTTATTATGCTCAAGGGAGCTGTAACTGCGCTTATCACCCCGTTTGATAACAAGGGCGCAATTGATGAGAAGGCATTTTGTGATTTTGTTGAATGGCAGATTACACAAGGGATTAATGGTGTAAGCCCTGTTGGGACAACAGGTGAATCAGCAACTTTAAGTCATGAAGAACATAGGCGAATTATAGAATTGTGTGTCAAGCAGGTCGCAAAGCGTGTTCCTGTTATTGCGGGAGCGGGATCAAATAGCACAAGTGAGGCTATAGAGCTTGCACAATATGCAGAAAAGGCTGGTGCAGATGCAGTTTTGGTTGTCACTCCTTATTACAACAAACCAAATCAATTTGGTTTATACAAGCATTTTTCTTCTATTGCCAAAGCTGTTTCTATTCCGATTATAATTTATAATATCCCTGGTCGTTCTATTATCGATATGGCCGTGGAAACGATGAGAGATCTTTATCAAGATTTTAAAAATATCGTTGGTGTTAAGGATGCGACGAGCAGAATTGAGCGCGTTAGTGAGCAACGTGAAAAGTGTGGCAAGGATTTTATGCAGCTTTCCGGTGATGATTGTACAGCGTTAGGATTTAATGCACATGGAGGTATGGGGTGTATTTCGGTTTCCTCGAATGTTGCTCCAAAGCTTTGTGCAGAGCTTCAAGCTGCGTGTTTTCGTGGTGATTATAAAACAGCACGAGAATTAAATGATCGCCTCATGCCTCTCAATCGTGCTGTGTTTATTGAACCTAGCCCAGCAGGGATTAAATATGCTGCTACAAAATTGGGGCTTTGTGGTGAGACTGTACGTTCTCCGATTGTTCCATTAACAGAGAGCACAAAGAAGGTTATTGATGTAGCCCTCAGCCATGCTGGTCTTTTAAAAGCATAAAATGATATTGAAAAAGTCATGAATAAAAAAAAGAACGCGCCCGTACGGAAAATAATTGCTGACAATCGTAAAGCACGTTTTAATTTTGAAATCCTTAATAATCTCGAGGCTGGTCTTGTCCTTCAGGGAGCGGAAGTGAAGTCCTTACGTTCCAATCATGCCAATATTGCTGAAAGCTATGCGAGTTTTGAGAATGGGGAATTATGGTTAGTAAACAGCTATATTCCTGAATATACGCAGGCTAATCGTTTTAATCATGAACCACGACGTTTGCGCAAATTATTACTTTCAAAACGTGAGATGGCACGTTTTTTTAATGCAACGTCTCGTGAAGGAATGACACTTGTTCCTCTCAAACTTTATTTTAATGAACGAGGGCGCGTTAAGTTGGAGATCGCTCTAGCGCGAGGGAAAAAGCTTCATGATAAGCGCGAAACGGAAAAAAAACGCGATTGGGGACGTGAAAAAGCAAGACTTTTAAAAAGATATGGATGATGAGGTAGGATTTGGATATCCTGTATTGAGAATGTTTCTAAAACAGTTTTAGCATTGATCTAAGTATGTTTTTACTGCTTGAAAAATTTGGTGAAACATAGCGTCTGTTAAGCGGCCAGTATTCGTATTATAACGAGAACAGTGATAGCTTGAAAAGATGCGTAATCTACCGATATTATTGATTTCGCCATGTCCAAAAGGGTGAGCTAAAACTTTTGCATTAAGGGCACGTATTGTTGAATGGTGCGCAATGGTGCCTAAAGTAATAACAGCTTTAAGTTTGGGAAGATTTGTTAAAAGAGGTGAGAAGAAATAGCGGCACGTGTTAATTTCTGCACCGGTGGGTTTATTTTCTGGTGGAACACAACGAACAGAGTTAACAATTGCTGCATCAATAAGTTCAAGAGTATCGTCTGCTCTTTCTTCAAAGGTTCCTTGGGCAAAACCAAACTTTTTTAAAGTTGAATAAAGTAAGTGCCCAGCATAATCACCAGTAAATGGACGTCCAGTTCGATTTGCGCCGCGTAATCCAGGGGCAAGCCCAACAATAAGAAGGCGTGTTGTGTCTGGCCCTTTATAAGGAAAGAATGGGCGCACCGGTGCATTATACCAACTTGGTTCTTTTACACGCCAGCCAGCGATAAATTGATGAAGCCTAGGACATAAATTGCAATTTGGGGGTGGTTCTGGGCAAAGCGATGTTAATTGGCTATTCATGGTGTTAGGCATCAATCGTTTTTCTATTTTTTTTGAGTCTTTTATAGCGTATATGACGGGTTATGGTTTGATAAACAATCTATAATGAATATAAATAAACTTTTTTAGAAGAAAGTTTAATATAAACTTATTGCTCATTATTATGTAAAAAGAGGCAATATTTTCAGTAATTTATTCAATGAATAAGAGTATAATCCATATGATATTCAAAGAAAAAATTTTGTCTTTAATAAATCTATTATTATAAAAAGTGTGCATAAAACTGTTGTTATTGCGAAGGATTTTTAAGAGTTGGTATTCTTTTTAAAAGGGTAAGGATTCTAGAGAGGTATTTTGTCAAGAAACCCCTTCTTTTGTTTGGCTCTAATCTATTGGAATACTTTTTAGAGCAGTTTTGGTATCGGGTATGAATACGCTATATATTTTGTATAAAGTTTCCAAGAATTTACTTAAAGTAAGTTCTTTAAGCAAAAAATATGAAAGTCTGTGTTGTTTTCCTTGTGTTTTATTTTGATTATTGTATATACTCTATACCCACTATGAAGTTTTTTAATCTTTAAGAAAGAGGCATAAATGGCCCGCGTAACAGTAGAAGATTGTATTGATAAAGTTGATAACCGCTTTGAATTGGTACTTTTAGCAGGTCATCGGGCGCGTCAGATTTCACAAGGGGCGCAGATTACGGTTGATCGTGATAATGATAAAAATCCTGTTGTTGCTTTGCGTGAAATAGCAGAAGAAACGTTGTCGCCTGCTGATTTAAAAGAAGATCTTATTCATTCTCTGCAAAAGCATGTGGAAGTAGATGAACCAGAAATGGCAAATGAATTTATTACCCATTCAAGTGAAGCCGAAAGTGTTTTTAATATATCATCGCAAGAAGAAGGCACTTCATTTGATCATATGTCAGAAGAAGAGCTTTTAGCGGGTATTGAAGGTTTGGTTGTTCCAGAAAAAAGTGACGATTATTAATTGCGGTAATTTATATTACAGGAATAAATAGACCTTATCATTTAAGAGTAGTTATTTTTCTTGTCTTTATTGATAAGATATTCATGTTCAATAAGGATTCGGGGTATGAAAAGATAAAGGATATGCTCGTATGATGCGTCAGTGTGAGCTTGTTGGGCGTGTTAAACGTTACAAGTCTGACGTAGATGAAGCTCTTTTAAATAGAGCCTATGATTATGCAATGAGAAAGCATGCACATCAAAAGCGTGCTTCAGGTGATCTTTATTTTTCTCATCCTTTGGAAGTTGCTGCTATTTTAACGGATATGCGGTTGGATGAGGCAACGATTGCTGTTGCTCTTTTGCACGATACAATTGAAGATACAAGCGCTACACGAGCAGAAATTGATCAGCTTTTTGGTTCTGAAATTGGGAAGTTGGTTGAAGGGCTTACGAAGCTTAATAAGCTTGATCTTGTATCAAAGAAAGCTGTACAGGCAGAAAATCTTCGTAAACTTCTTATTGCTATTTCTGATGATGTTCGTGTTCTTTTAGTCAAACTTGCTGACCGTCTTCATAATATGCGTACCCTTGGTGTTATGCGTGATGATAAGCGTCGACGAATTGCTGAAGAGACGATGGATATTTATGCGCCACTTGCGGGCCGTATGGGTATGCAAGATATGCGCGAGGAATTAGAGGATCTTTCTTTCTTTTATTTAAATCCAGAAGGTCACCGTACGATTACCCATCGACTTTCTGAGTTATTGAAACACAATCGTGATTTGCTTTCCACAATTGAAAATGAATTGACAAAACTTTTTTTGGAAAATGGCATTAAAGCAGATGTTAAAAGCCGTCAGAAAAAATCTTATTCAGTTTTTCGCAAAATGGAAAGTAAAGCACTCTCTTTTGAACAGTTATCAGATATTTTTGGATTTCGTGTAATTGTTGAAACAGTCAATGATTGTTATCGTGCTCTTGGTGTCATTCACACGACATGGCCGATGGTTCCTGGTCGTTTTAAAGATTATATCTCTATACCAAAACAAAATGATTATCGTTCTATTCATACAACAATTGTGGGGCCTTCGAGACAACGCGTTGAATTGCAAATTAGAACGGCTGCTATGGATGAAGTTGCTGAATATGGGGTTGCTGCTCATTCCATATATAAAGAGCATGGTTCTAATTATTCGACTTCAAAGTTGTCAAGCGAAACGAATGCCTATGCATGGTTGCGTCAAACGATACAATCTTTGTCTGATGGAGATAATCCGGAAGAGTTTTTAGAACATACAAAACTGGAGCTTTTTCAAGATCAAGTTTTTTGTTTTACGCCAAAAGGTCGATTAATTGCTTTTCCTAAGGGAGCTACGCCTATTGATTTTGCTTATGCTGTCCATACAGATATTGGTGATTCTTGTGTGGGCGTGAAAATCAATGGTCGTATTATGCCTTTAATGACCAAATTAAAAAATGGTGATGAGGTTGATATTATTCGCTCACATGCTCAAATTCCACCAGCTGCATGGGAATTCCTTGTTGTTACAGGTAAAGCACGTTCAGCTATTCGACGAGCAAGTCGTGCAGCGGTACGTAAGCAATATTCGGGTCTAGGATATCGTATTCTTGAGCGTTCATTTGAATATATGGGAAAAAAATTTTCAAAAGACGTTTTGAAGAAAGTTTTATCACGTTTAGCACGTAAAGATGTCGAGGATGTATTGGCTGCTGTGGGGCGTGGTGAGCTGTTTTCCGCTGATGTGATTAAAGCGGTTTATCCTGATTATCAAGATCACCGTGTAGTACAAAAGTCCTCTTTTAAGCCTGGGGAAGAGGGGTGGTTTAATATTGAAAATGCTCAAGGGATGATTTTTAAAGTCCCAGAAAATGAAAAGGATGAAATGATTGAGAATCATCAATCTAAAGCATTACCTATTCGGGGAACCCGTGGAGATATACCCGTACGCTTTTCACCTGAAGGAGCAGTGCCTGGAGATCGGATTGTTGGTATTATGCAGCCAGGGGCTGGGATCATTATTTATCCGATACAGTCTTCGGCTTTGATGGCATATGATGATCAGCCAGAACGGTGGATTGATGTCCGCTGGGATATTGATGCCCAAATGAATGAACGTTTCCCTGCACGGATGAATATTTTGGTTGTAAATAGTCCTGGTTCTTTGGCTGAAATTACGCAAATAATTTCTGCTAACGATGCCAATATCCAGAATTTATCTTGTATCCGTATAGCACCAGATTTTACGGAAATTATGATTGATTTGGAAGTTTGGGATTTAAAACATTTGAATCGTATTTTTTCTCAGTTAAAAAAGGCAGGTTCAGTAAGTACAGTACGGCGGGTTCATGGATAAAAAGAAAGATTTTGCAATGAATACACAAGATGTCATTGATATTTTTAAAAAAGCAGATGCTATTCTAGAGGGGCATTTTATTTTAACATCGGGGCGCCATAGTGCGACTTATATGCAAAAGGCGAAAGTATTCATGCATGCTAATTTGACGGAAAAGTTATGTCGTGGATTGGCTGAAAAAATCAAAAATTCTATCGAGGGAAAAATTGATTATGTGGTTGGTCCTGCAATTGGCGGCCTTATTCCTTCGTATGAGACTTCACGTCACCTTGGAGTTCCTTCTCTTTGGGTAGAGCGTGTAAATGGCGTCTTTGAATTGCGTCGTTTTGAAATCAAGAAGGGCGCACGGGTTGTTATCGTCGAAGATATTGTGACAACGGGTCTTTCCATTCGTGAGACTGTTGAAGCGCTCGTTACAGTAGGAGCAGAGGTACTGGCAAGTGCATGTATTCTTGATCGTTCTGGCGGGAAAGTCAATGTTGGAGTTCCATTGATTGCGCTTGCTAAATACGAGATTGCCTCTTATGCTAGTGATAAACTTCCTGCAGCCCTTTCTGTTCTTCCAGCAATTAAACCAGGCAGTCGAAATATTTAATTGTCTTGCTATTTTTTTTGTGCAAAAGATTAAAAAGATTAATTTGGATGATATAAATTATTTTATCATCAAAAGATGTAATTGAGAGTCATATGCTTTTTCGTCGTCGAGAACCAATAGATTTTGTGACGCGTATTCGACTTTGGTTATGGCCGCGTCGTTCATTTTCTCGCTCATTATGCTACATACATAAACGTATTTTGCGTATATCAGCAACACCGCATGAAGTTGCATTAGGGGTTGCTGTTGGCGTTTTTTTAGCGTGTTCCCCTTTCTTTGGGCTGCATATTATTTTGGCAATATTTTTTTCTTGGCTTTTGCGTGCAAACTTTGCTGCCGCAATCATTGGGACGATTTTTTCTAATCCACTCACATTTTTATTGATTGTCATGGCTGATTATAAAGTAGGGTATTTTTGTTTATCACTTTTTAGCGATGTCAAAGAGATTTCTCTTTCGCAAATACGTGCTCTGTTTAATGGTTTGACATTATCAAATCTCTCTCTCCTTTTTAAAGGCGCATGGGACACAATTATGAGTCCTATGATTTTAGGGGGAACTCTTTTAGGTATTGTTTTGGGTGGTTTATCTTATATAGGTGTTTACAGAGCAACGGTTCGTTTTAAACAAAAGCGATATCAGAAGATTATAAAAAAGCGCGTTTAAAGGAGCATTCATCGTAGGACAGATCGGGTAATATCTTATGATTGTTGGTCTTGGAAATGATCTTATTGATATACGACGTATTGAGAGGATGTTGGTTCGTTATGGTGAGCGTTTTATCCAACGTATTTTTACGGATATTGAAAGGACTAGATCCGAAAATCTTAAAAAAAGTTCTTCTTCTTATGCAAAAAGATTTGCTGCGAAAGAAGCATGTGCTAAAGCCTTAGGAACGGGAATCGCTTATGGTATCAATTGGAAAGACATGGGGGTAGTTAATTTGCCGTCTGGAAAACCAACAATGCAATTAACAAATCGTGCGCAAGTGCAACTTCAAAAGTTATTACCTCCTCATCATGATGCAATTATTCATCTTAGCATAACAGATGATTTTCCTTGGGCGCAGGCGTTTGTTATTATCGAAGCACTTCCACGTGGATAGATAGCGTGAGAGATTGTGCTTTTGTTATTTGAATATTATGATAAAAAAGTTATATCTGAGATGAGAAGGCAGTTGGTGATGATCCAAAAAGAGAACGTGCATAAAAAAGAAAAAAAAGGTGGAATTCTTGAATTTATCTCTGTTTTAATACAGGCTTTGCTTTTAGCAGCGTTTATTCGAGCAATTTTTTTTCAGCCTTTTAGTATTCCTTCCGGTTCAATGCGTCCTACTTTGCTTGTGGGGGATTATCTGTTTGTTTCTAAGTATGCATATGGGTATTCTCGTTTTTCCCTCCCCTTTTCTCCTCCTATTTTTTCCGGACGTATTTGGGCATCTCAACCTCAACGTGGAGATGTTGTCGTTTTTCGCTTACCAAGTAATCCGAAGATTGATTATATAAAGCGCGTTGTTGGGCTACCAGGTGATCGTATACAAGTTCGTCAAAGTGTTCTTTATATTAATGATGAGGCTGTTTCGCGTCACTTTATGGGAGAGATTGATAATTCTGATATAACAGAAGTGAACTATCCTGTTAAGGTTTATCGCGAGACAATGCCTAATGGTGTTAGCTATGATACACTTGATTTAGCTTTCATCCCAAAAGTTGACGATACAGAAGTCTTTGAAGTTCCTCAAGGACATTATTTTATGATGGGAGATAACCGCGACAATTCAGATGATAGTCGTTTGGATGTAGGCTATGTTCCAGAAGAAAATCTTATTGGTCGCGCGAGCGTGATTTTCTTTTCTATCAGTAATGGTTCAAGTGGTTGGCAGATTTGGCGTTGGCCATTTGATGTGCGTTGGAAGCGTTTGTTTTCTTTCATAAATACGGTTCATGATTTGCCGCTTATCAAGCAAGGAAACAACGATGAAACGTCTAATGATTGATCGGCTTGTCAAGCTGACGGGACATCATTTTAAAGATGAAGAGAGATTAAAGAAGGCATTAACACACTCGAGTGTACAAGATTCGGAACAGGGGAATTATGAACGGCTAGAATTCCTAGGGGATCGGGTTTTAGGGCTTTTGATTGCAGAAATGCTGTATCAACTTTTTCCTCAGGCAAGTGAAGGTGAATTATCAGTCCGTTTGAATCATTTGGTCAATGCACAGACGTGTGCTGATATTGCACGCGAAATGAAGCTTTCTGACATGATCCACGTTGGTTTTGAGATGAAAAATTTCGAAGGGCGTCGACTCATCAATATGCATGCAGATGTCGTGGAAGCTTTAATTGCTGTGATATATCTCGATGGAGGATTGGAAAGCGTTCGCCCTTTTATTCAAAAATATTGGCAAAGTCGGGCAAAGAAAATGGATGCTGGTCGACGTGATGCCAAGACAGAATTACAGGAATGGGCGCATATCCAAGGCAATGCACAACCACATTATCAGGTTATAAAACGTTCAGGTCCAGATCACGATCCTGTTTTTATGGTAGAGGTAAATATTGCTGGTTTTGCTTCAGAGATTGGGCAGGGAAGTTCCAAAAGATATGCTGAAAGAATGGCAGCTGAAAAAATTTTGCGACGAGAGGGTGTCTGGAAAACAGTAGGAAAAAATGATCATGAGTGACGTTATGGAAACGCGTTCTGGATTTGTTGTGCTTATTGGGATGCCTAATGCTGGGAAATCGACATTGGTTAATCAATTGGTTGGAACAAAGGTTTCAATTGTAACGCATAAGGTCCAAACAACGCGCACTTTGATCCGCGGTATTATCATTCATGACGATGTGCAAATTGTATTGGTCGATACACCAGGTGTTTTTCGTCCCAACAAGCGGTTAGAACGGGCTATGGTATCTGCTGCTTGGGGAGGCGCTAAAAGCGCCGATGTCTTGCTCGTTTTAATTGATGCTCAAAGTGGCATTTCGGATGAAGTTTATATGATGTTAGATATTGTAAAAAATATGAAACAGGAAAAAATTCTTGTTCTTAATAAGATTGATACAGTTGTTAAATCATCTCTTCTAGCGTTAACTGCTAAAATAAATGAACGTGTGAAGTTTGCACAAACATTTATGATTTCTGCTCTAAACGGTTCTGGCTGCAAGGATTTACTTCATACGTTGAGTAACATGATGCAGGAGGGGCCATGGTATTATCCGGAAGATCAGATTTCAGATATGCCCATGCGTCATCTTGCCGCTGAAATTACGCGGGAAAAACTTTTTCTTCGTCTTCATGATGAACTTCCTTATTCCTCAACGGTTGAAACAGAAAGCTGGGAAGAGCGTTCAGATGGTTCTGTTAAAATTAATCAAGTTATTTATATCGAGCGTGAGAGTCAGAAAAAAATTGTTTTAGGAGCAAAAGGCGATACAATTAAAGCGATTGGTCAAGCCGCTCGTAAGGAACTCATGGAAATTATGGATCAAAAAGTTCATCTTTTTCTTTTTGTGAAAGTGCGTGACAATTGGGACGCCGATCCAGAACGTTATCACGAAATGGGATTGGGTTTTTTAAAATAAGATTTTTAAAAATAATTTAAATAAAATGAAGTGGAAAGAGCAAGGCGTTATTCTTGGTACCCGTCAATATGGTGAGAAAAGTGTTATTCTTGAAATTATGACACGTGAACGTGGTCGTTATATGGGAGTGGTAAAAGGGGGACGTTCGCGTCGTATGGCCGCTCTTCTTCAACCTGGAAATTTTGTTGAGGCTGAATGGTGGGCGCGTTTAGAAGAACATTTGGGGCTTTTTCGGCTTGAAGCTCTTGATTTGCATGCAGCTCGATTAATTTGTTTACCAGAAGCGCTTTATGCTTTGCAATTGATAGCTTTTCATTTACGGCTTCTTCCCGAGCGTGATCCCCATCCCATTTTATATGATATTTTACACATTTTTATGCGGAACTTTGATGAACCATTTATCAATGCGGAATTGCTGGTACGTTTTGAAATGCGGCTTCTTGAAGAACTTGGTTTTGGTCTTGATTTATCTTGTTGTGCTGCAACAGGTCGTCAGGAAAGGCTTTATTATGTATCGCCAAAGTCTGGACGGGCTGTTTGTGAAGAAGCAGGGGAACCTTGGAAAAAAAAGCTCCTCATTCTCCCACAGTTTCTTGTGAAAAGAGCAACCCGTCCTGCTGATTTTAGTGACATAATCAATGGTTTTATACTAACTGGATTTTTTCTTATGCGTCATGTTTGGGAGCCACGAGATATAAAGCAGCCATCAGTACGCATGAATTTGATACAATTGTTTAAGCGCCGATTTGGTATGTAAGCGTTAATTTGTTGATCTGATGATAATTGAATGGGAAAATGAGAATTTTAAAGACAATTGCTGAGGTTCGCCAATATACTTCAGAGGAACGACGTTTAGGTTTTTCGATTGGTTTTGTTCCAACAATGGGGGCATTGCATGATGGTCATCTTGCATTAGTACAGTATGCAAGAGCAATGTGTGATCGCGTAGTGGTTTCTATTTTTGTCAATCCAAAGCAATTTGGACCTCATGAAGATTTTTCTCAATATCCAAGAGATTTGAAGGGCGATTGTGCTTTGTTAAAAGAAGCAGGTGTTGAATGTGTTTTTGCTCCTTCTGTCGATGAAATGTGGCCACTGGGAAATGAGACAATTGTGAAGGTGGAAAAATTATCACGTATTTTGATAGGAAAATTACGTCCAGGGCATTTTTGTGGTGTAACGAGTGTTGTTGCTAAGCTTTTTAACATTGTCCAACCAGATAAGGCTTTTTTTGGGGAAAAGGATTTTCAACAAATTTTAATTATTCGGCGTATGGTTGAAGATTTGGCTTTTCCTATTGAGATTGTTGGAGTTCCTATTTTACGTGAAGCAGATGGAGTTGCGCACTCTTCACGCAATCAGTTTTTAACATTAGAAGATCGTAAAGCTGCCAAAATTATTCCTAAAAGTGGAAAAGCTGCTGAAAAGCTTTACCATGAAGGTGAACGGTCGGTTGATAAATTATGCAAAACTGTTCGTGATATTTTACAACAAGAAACGCGTGCAATCATTGAAGCAATAGATTTACGGGATATGGAAACTTTATGCGTGATCAAAGGAACATTGAATAAACCGGCGGTTTTACTCCTTACTGTCCGCTTTGGTGAGGTAAGACTTATTGATCAATATATATTGCAAGAGAAGGGTGGAAAATGAGTGTACATAAAACCGTAAAGCGTATGACATCTTCCGAAATACGTGCAAGAAAGGGACAACAGCCAATTGTTTCTTTAACAGCTTATCAAGCTTATACTGCGCGGATTGCTGATCCATATTGCGATATCCTTTTGGTTGGTGATAGCGTTGGGATGGTTGTGTATGGGTTTGAGACAACGCTTCCTGTTAATTTAGATATGATGATTTCACACGGGAAAGCCGTGGTGCGTGGATCTCAAAAAGCTCTTGTTGTTATTGATATGCCTTTTGGGTCTTATGAGGAAAGTCCAGAGCAAGCTTTTTTAAATGCATCGCGCATTCTTGCACAAACGGGGTGTGGTGCAGTTAAGCTTGAAGGTGGCGTTTATATAGCCGAAACAATAGATTTTTTGTGTAAACGTGGCATTCCAGTGATGGGGCATATCGGTCTTACACCCCAAGCAATGAATCGTTTTGGTGGTTTTAAAACACAAGGACGCAAGGAGAATGATTGGCAAAGAATTGAAGCAGATGGAGCAGCGATTGAAGAGGCTGGTGCTTTTGCTGTTGTTTTAGAAGCAATGGTTGAACCTTTAGCGGTGAAACTGACAGATAAACTTTCTATCCCTACGATTGGTATAGGGGCGTCCAATCAATGTGATGGGCAAGTATTGGTTATGGAAGATATGTTAGGTTATGGTGCCCATGTGCCAAAATTTGTTCGTCGTTATGGAAATCTTGAACAAGCCATGGAAATTGCAATCAAGAATTATGCAGAGGATGTTACCTCCCGTGCTTTTCCAGCGGATAATGAGGTTTATAAACTAAAATAAATTTCAGTTTAAGATCAGCAGTTTGAAAAGAGAACATTTGTTGTTTTGATAATGAATGTCATTATTTCATGTATTTTGTATGCAGTTTGAACTGTGATTTTTTCCATTTCTTTAATGAAGTCACGCTCTTCATGCAAAACAGAGCGCCATTGGGTCGCTAATTCAGGTGCTTTTTTAAAGAAAGCTTTCTAAGGCACCCAATCCTATTTCGCGACGGCGTTCGTGAATAGTATAGTGGTAACTCCCTTATGAAATGTATAAAATTTATAGAGCACTTCCGTCTTTACGCTTCATAAGAGAGCAAGCCGGTATCATCACACACTTTTCCAATTTTCAATGCTGCGACAGCGCTTAGCACTTGAGATGGTTCATAAGAAGCATTTTAACTCTTTCTTTAAAAAATTTTACTCACACGCCAGCCCCGCTTGTGGTGTGCAAGAGAATGATTTTGATTGATCCAATATAAACAGATTTGAAATGAGTGAAGCTTACGATATTAGGAGCTCTCATTCAAAATGAAAAAACAATGAATTATTATTATAAGTCAGTGTGATGAGTCTGTAATGACAAGGAATCAACAATGCGAAGGGGCTATAATCTTTGGACATCCAAGTCATTAAAGCGCGTTAAAAATGCGTTTTCAATGTGTTGGGTAGAATAGGAGGATAAATTCAGATCATCGGGTAAAATATTATTGGGAGAGCCAAAATAGCGAAGGGCTTCTTCTGTATTAAATCCAGCAAGCGTAATCGATTCATAATATGCAGCGATACGGTCGGCTTGTTTAATTTTTTTTAAAAGTTTTTGAGAAAGATCAACGGGAAGAGAAAAGCGCATGTGGATAGCATCTTGGATGCGCTTTTCAACGCGTTCATATTGTTTTCCTATGACAGCTTTAAAAGGGGAAATCATATCGCCGATGACATATTCTGGAGCATCATGAAGAAGGGCATAAAGACATTCATTGCTTCCCGATTGTGGAAAAAGTTTTTGAAATATTTGTTCAACCAAAAGTGAGTGTTGTGCAACAGAATAGGCGTGTTCTCCTCGTGTTTGACCGTTCCAACGTGCTACACGAGCAAGTCCATGGGCAATATCTTCAATTTCAACATCAAAAGGAGAAGGGTTGAGAAGATCAAGTCGCCTTCCAGAAAGCATTCTTTGCCAAGCACGTGCTTCTCCATTTTTTAATAATTCAGCTTTAGCCATGCGTATTTTCTACAGTATTTTCAGGAAAGGTAAAATTCATATTTTCAGCAATATTTATGGTGATAGGAATGTTTTTTACAGTAAAGGGGATGTTATGATCCATAGCATCTTTTACGTGGTCAATACGCAGTAAAGCAAGAGCTTCATTGTCTACACATGTTCCCAAGGATCCAAATACTTTTGTTCCTGCTTCAATGCTAGATTGAGGGGACAATTCATGCTGGCCTTTTACAATTAAAATACGGCGACGTGCTGCTTGGCGGTGGTGCATTCGTGAAACAACTTCTTGTCCAATATAACACCCTTTGTTGAATGCAAGTCCATTTATTTGATCGTAATTAATATCATGAGGAAAGACTTTACCAACTTCATAATCTTGACCACTTTCTGCAATTGCATAACGGATACGCAATTGATTCCACATGTTATGATATTCTGAAGCCAAAAAAGATGTTTTGCCATAGATTCGTATTATTTTTTCTTTTTCTGGGAATCGTTTATCAACAAAACTTGAATCAAAATTTAAAGTATCTGATTCATTTTTCCAAGAAACTGTAACAACTTCTTGGAATGGTTGTGTAATTTCTATTTTTTTACGCAGTTTATAAAGCAACAGACGCTTGTAGAGTATATCAGCTAAAGGCATGATAATATCAATCAAATAACCATCTTCTTTTTTGCCAATAAGAAAATCAGCAAGAACCTTTCCTTGAGGGGATAAGAGGGCTCCAGGGAAAATTTCTTGCGGGTTGATTTTTTTTACATCTGTTGTGATTAGGGATTGCAGAAAATCTGTTGCTTCTTCGCCTGTAATTTGAATAATTGCGCGATTTTTTAAGCAAATGGCATTTTGTTTTTCAATCATGGTTCTTGCCTTTCTGCTCAAAGTTACATAATCGATAAGAGAGGAATATGTAAGGAGCGTGGCTATGTTTAAAACATTTGATACAATTTTTAAAGGTGCAACACTTGTGAATCATGATGGAAGAAGCAAACGTGATATTGGTGTTACAAATGGCCGTATTGCTGAAATTGGCGACCTTACATGTGCATCGGCAGGTGAGGTGATTGATTGTACGGGGCTTCATATTTTACCGGGAATTATTGATAGCCAAGTACATTTTCGCGAGCCAGGTAATGAATATAAGGAGGATTTGGAAAGTGGCTCGTATTCTGCTGTGTTAGGGGGGGTGACAGCAGTTTTTGAAATGCCTAATACCAATCCATTGACAACATCAGAAGCTACATTAAGCGATAAGGTTAAACGCGCATTTCATCGAATGCATTGTGATTTTGCATTTTGGGTTGGAGGAACGCGTGAAAATGCTCATGAATTGTCTGAATTAGAAAGACTTCCTGGTGCAGCTGGAATTAAAGTCTTTATGGGGTCTTCTACGGGTGATCTTTTGGTCGATGATGATGAAAGTGTACGCCTTATTTTGAAGAATATACGCCGTCGTGCGGCTTTTCATTCTGAAGATGAGGCGAGGCTCAAAGAGCGTAAAATACTGCGTATTGAAGGGGATGCATCATCACATCCGATTTGGCGTGATGAAGTTGCGGCATTAAAATGTACGCAGCGTTTGGTAAAAATTGCTCATGAGACGAAGGCTCGGATTCATGTGTTACATCTTTCGACAGAAGAAGAAATTGATTTTCTAAAAAAACATAAGGATGTTGCAACAATTGAAGTGACACAACACCATTTGACGCTCACGGCTGATGATTATAAGCAATTTGGTACATTAATTCAGATGAATCCGCCTATTCGTGAGCCGCGCCACCGTGAAGCTCTTTGGTACGGTGTTCAACAGGGGATTATTGATGTTTTAGGCTCAGATCATGCGCCTCATACTTTGGAAGAAAAGCTTCAATCTTATCCTTCTTCACCTTCAGGAATGACAGGGGTGCAAACAACAGCAGCAATTATGTTGACACATGTGAATGCAGGAAAGATATCTCTTGAGCGTTTTGTTGATCTCACGTCACATGGCCCTAGTCGTATTTTTGGTATAAGCTGTAAAGGACGCCTTGCTGTTGGATACGATGCTGATTTAACAATTGTTGATCTTAAGCGAGAAGAAATTATTACGAATGGCTTAATTGGTTCGCGTGCCGGTTGGACACCTTATGATGGTAAAAAGGTTAAAGGTTGGCCTGTTGGGACCATTATCCGTGGTATGCGTGTGATGTGGGAAGGTGAAATTGTTACTTCTTCACAAGGAGAGCCTGTTAAATTTATAGAAACTTTAGTGTAAACAGATTAAACTTTATAGGTTTTATTTTAGTACTTTTAGTTTAAGTAATAACATGGGTGAGAAGTCAAGAAGAATCTGTTCAACAAGAACCCAACCTATTGATAAACAAGCTCTGAGGGTGGGCAGGAAGCCAAAGAACGATTTTGTTCAGGGGAAAGATGCTCACAAGAATAAAAACGTGTCGAGGAATTATTTTTCAAAAACTTCTCTATTTTCAGAGTAGATTTACAGCTCCCCTCATTTGTGAGAGAACATGGTTGATATTGCTGAAATTGAAGAAGACACTTTTTGTATAGATTAATTATTTATAATGCATGAGGAGGTTTTCGGATAAAGTTCTTCCTTCCTCAACGTATCTTTGATTGGCTTCAATTGCTGCTTGTGTACAATGATGATAATTTTCTGAGAAAGCACGGTATGCTTCATTAAACGCTTCATAAAAATAAGCGCGTCTTTGTGGGATAGGCTTTTCTGCTTCAATCAATGCGTTCATGTAGTCATACCATTGGTTTGTTGGAGTCTCGCAAAGATTTTGAAGAGAATGCAGAGATCCCAAAATTTCCGCTAGTCGGAGTAATTTTTTCTCATAAGGTGGAGATTGTTGCGCAAAGGTTGGCATTGAACTTACAATGAATATTAAAATAATGATGTTCATCAATCTATTACGCATTATTGTTATTGTTTTCCTTGAATAAAACTCTGTACAAATAAAATAATTGTGTCATGAAAACGATGTCAAAAAATAGGGTTAATTGTTACATTATTCTCACTTACTTATAAAATATAGGGCGTAAGAGACAGTAAGGAAACCATAATGAAATATTGAAAATACTGACGGAGTTTTTTGTAGTGAAAAATTTAAGATTTGCTTCCTGCAATCTATTTTTCACATAAATTTATAGTGTAACGCCTATAGAATTTTTTAAAGCTCGTTTTCTTCAAGGAGAGAAAAAATCTCTATCTACAGAATGCTTTTGTCTAATCAAATAAAATAGATTGTTTTTACGATCAATGATGGATACAGCCGTGAATACAATGGGAAAATGATAAGAAAAATTTACTATAAGATAAAAGTTCTAGCCTAAACCGCATAATGCGATAATTTGAGGTAAGATACATTTAAAAAGAGCGGTGCGTGGTATCGTTCATGGAGCCAATGATGAAAGAGTTGCGATTTTATAATACGCTAACACGTAAAAAAGAAAATTTTACACCAATAGATGCGACAAGAGTACGTCTTTATGTTTGTGGACCGACAGTTTATGATTATGCACATATAGGAAATGCACGCCCTGTCATTGTTTTTGATATTTTATTTCGTTTATTGCGTCATGTTTATGGCAATGAGCATGTTCTATATGCACGTAATATTACAGATGTTGATGATAAAATTAATGCACGAGCAGCTTGCGAATATCCAAACTTGTCACTGAATGACGCTATTCGTCAATTAACAGAACGTACATATTCTCAGTTTCAACAAGATACAATAGCACTCGGTTGTCTATTGCCAACCAGTCAGCCGCGCGCAACCGAGCATTTAGAGGAGATGCGCTCTTTAATTGAAAGGTTGCTTGAAAAGGGGCACGCTTATGAAGCGGAAAATCATATATTATTTTCTGTAAGTAGTATAAAAAATCCTCCCCATTATGGGGCATTTGCAAATCGTTCTTTAGATGAAATGAGGGCGGGGGCACGTATTGATGTTGCTGCTTATAAAAGGGAAGAGATGGATTTTGTTTTATGGAAGCCTTCTGAGGAAGGAGAACCAGGTTGGAAATCACCGGGCGGAATTCCTGTTTTAGGTCGTCCAGGTTGGCATATTGAATGTTCTGCAATGTCAATGGCAAAGTTATTAGCGCCCTATGGTGGTGGTTTAACTTGTGATGATCCGACCGCCAATATTTTTGATATCCATGGTGGTGGACTTGATTTAATTTTTCCTCATCATGAAAATGAGATTGCACAAAGTTGTTCAGCTTTTGGGACGGAGCGAATGGCTAATTTTTGGATGCATAACGGCTTTTTACAAGTTGAAGGTAAAAAGATGTCGAAAAGCTTTGGCAATTTCATAACTATTCGTTCTGTTTTAGAGAATAATTTTTTGGAGTTTAATGGTATTTTATCCGATGAAATGAAGCAAAATTGGGCTGGTTTGTCTGCGCGTTTTTCGATGTTGCAAACACATTATCGTGAACCATTAAATTGGACAGCACAGCGTTTAATACAATCGAGCAGCGAACTGTATCGTTGGTATGAATTGCTTCGCAGCAAAAAGAGTGAGATGAAAAACAATGAAGTAGTTGATGATACTTTGATAGATGCACTTAGTGATGATCTTAATACTCCAAAAGCACTGACTCTTTTGCGAAAATTTTATAAAGAAGGAGATGCTTTGGCTCTTGTTAATGGGATGAATTTATTAGGACTGTTACGAAAAGAATGGATTAAAGAAATAGACTGCCCATTATTTACAAGAAAAACTTTTCTTGATTCAAAATTTATTGATCAGCGCATTGCCGAAAGACTACAGCTTATCCATAATAAAGAGTGGGAAGCTGCGGATATAATTCGTGATGAGCTTGCAGCTGAGGGGGTTCTTTTAAAAGATAGTAAGGATCCGCAGAGTGGTAAGCGCATAACCGTGTGGGAAATAAAGCGACACTAATGTCTCTATTCCAGCAGCTCTCATGAAAAAGGAGAATATGATGGAATTTTTATATCATTATGGGTATGTCGCACTAAAATTAGTTGTAGGCCTTATCGCTTTCCTCTTGATTTTAAGAACCACAGGTCGTGGTAGTCTTAGTCAAATGACGCCAGTTGATTTGGTAAGTAATTTTGTGATGGGAAGTATCATTGGAGGCGTTATTTATAGTCCGGATGTTAGCAGTATTCAATTATTGATCGTCTTATTTATTTGGCAGACTTTGGTCACCACTCTTAATTTTCTGATGCGCTATTCAGTTTTTTTTCGTCGTCTCATTGCAGGACGTCATATTGCATTGGTTTTAGACGGAGTATTTCAAGTGGATAAGATTAAAAACTTAGGTATCAGTGTGAATGATCTGATTACAATGTTGCGTATTAAAGGCTGTAGTTTACACGAAGCTGCTTTCGTTCGTTTAGAAACCAATGGCGATTGTTCCGTTATTAAAAAGGAAGAAGGAAAGAAGTCTATCATTTTAATACAAAATGGCGAAATTCTTGATAAGGGGCTGAAAGAGATTGGTAAAACAAAAAAGTGGCTTCATGCAGAACTGAAAAAAAAGCATGTAAAAGTTGAAAGTTTATTTGCAGCAGAGTGGTATGAGAATACAGACCCAAATAATAAATTATATAGTGGATTATTTCTTGTTCCTCTTTCAAAAACAGTCTAACTTCAAACAACGAGTAGGTATAGCTTATTGGAAGCATAATGAAGAGATGAACCTATAAACAACCACAGGGGGGTGTTTTGCCTTTTTCGTGTGGATGATAGAGAAGTAAGGGCTTTATGAAACGTAATGAAATAACAAAAACTGTATCATCAGATACGGGGAAAACTCTGCGCACACTTTACAATTTATGGCCTTATATGTGGCCAGTAGATCGGCGTGATCTAAAAATGCGTGTGCTATGGGCAATATTTTATCTTGTTTTGGCCAAGTTCGTTCTCATATCTGTACCGTATTTCTTTAAATATTCTACGAATGTGCTTGATGCTAGCTTTCAGTTACCTGAATGGTTTCCATCCAATTGGATTATTCCCATCATGCTCGTTTTGGCGTACAATGTTGCACGTATTATGCAGGCTGGATTAAATCAATTACGCGATTCTCTTTTTGCCACTGTTGGTCAATATGCTGTTCGTCAATTAGCTTATAAAACCTTTGTACATATTCATGAATTATCTTTGCGATTTCATTTGGAACGCCGAACTGGTGGGCTTTCTCGCGTGATTGAGCGTGGTACAAAAGGAATTGAAGCTATCGTAAGATTTTCAATTCTCAATACAATACCGACAGTTTTAGAATTTATATTAACAGCACTTGTATTTTACATAAGTTATGGGTGGTATTATCTTCTCAGCGTTGTTGTAACGGTTGGGTTATATACCTTGTTTACCATTAAGGCGAGTGATTGGCGCATTCGTATTCGGCAACAAATGAATACAGCGGATACTGAGGCGAATACGCGCGCTGTTGATTCTCTCTTGAATTTTGAAACGGTCAAGTATTTTAGCAATGAAACTCTAGAAGCTGATCGTTTCAATGCTTCTATGGTATGTTATGAAAAAGCCGCAACAAAGATTTGGACATCATTAAGCTGGCTTAATTTTGGTCAGGCTCTTATCTTTGGTATTGGAATGACGATCATAATGCTGATGTCAGCTTATGAAGTTTATTATAAGACACAAACTTTAGGAGACTTTGTTTTTATTAATGCACTTTTAATGCAACTTTCTATTCCACTGAATTTTATTGGTTCAATTTATCGTGATGTTCGGCAAGGTTTAACGGATATTGAAGCGATGTTTGATCTTTTAGATGTTCAACAGGAGATTGTTGATAAATCGGACGCCAAACCGTTAGAGATAAGCGATGGAACCATTCGTTTTCATCAGGTAAAGTTTTCCTATGATTCGACGCGTCAGATTCTTAGAGATATTGATTTTGAAGTTTCTGGAGGAAAAACAGTCGCTATTGTTGGTCCATCGGGTGCAGGGAAATCAACTATTTCTCGGTTGCTTTTTCGGTTTTATGATGTTGATTCGGGCTCTATTACAATTGACGGGCAGGATATTCGTGATGTAACACAAAAAAGTTTGCGCGAAGCGATAGGCATGGTACCACAAGATACGGTGTTATTTAATGATACAATTGCCTATAATATTTGCTATGGGCGTCCAAGTGCTACAGATGAAGAGATGCGCAAAGCTGCTGAAATGGCACAGATCTCAAAATTTATTGAGATATTACCAGAAGGTTTTCAATCTATGGTAGGAGAGCGTGGTCTCAAATTATCAGGTGGTGAAAAACAACGTGTGGCTATTGCACGGACACTCTTAAAAGCCCCCCCACTTCTTATTCTAGATGAAGCAACAGCGGCTCTTGATACGGCGACAGAACAGGAAATTCAACAAGCATTGGATATTGTAAGCCGTGGACGTACAACATTGATTATTGCTCACCGTCTTTCTACGGTTATCAATGCTGATGAAATTTTGGTTCTTAAAAGTGGTCGTATTATTGAAAATGGGACACATACAGAGCTTTTACGCAAGAAAGGTCTCTATGCTTCAATGTGGAATAAGCAGCTTGAAGCATCGCAAGCTGAAGAAAAATTACGTCAAATGCGTGAAGAAGATGAGACGAGTGTTGTTAATCGTAAAAAATAAATAGAGCAAAATGTAATCTATATCTTTATATGGAGTGATTGATTAAATACATAAAAAGACACAAGAGGAACAAAAAGCTTTGTTGCTTGTTTAAGTTTACGATGAATAGGAAATTATATGAGTATTCTGCAATCTTTCCATAATAGCTTTGTACCGGTTCATAAAGAAGGTTATCCTTTTATTGTAGCGTTTTTTGTTATTTCGCTCATTCTTGGTTGGATATGGAGTCCGTTTTTTTGGTTTGGTCTCGTTCTCACGGTGTGGTGTATATACTTTTTCCGTGATCCAGATCGTGTGATCCCTTTGAATTCAAATTGGGTGATGTCGCCTGCTGATGGGCGTATTTCATGTGTGGAATCATGTGTTCCACCTGAAGAATTAGGTTTAGGGAAAGATGAAATGATCCGTATTTCTATTTTTATGGATGTTTTTTCATGCCATATTAATCGTATTCCTATCAGTGGTACAGTAGAGTCTATCGTTTATCATCCAGGTCGATTTACCAATGCTGACTTTGATAAAGCTAGTCAGTTTAATGAGCGTAATGGGGTGGTAATTGATAGCAAACATGGTAAAATTGGTGTCGTACAAATAGCGGGAATGGTTGCGCGCCGGATTGTTTGCTGGTCAAAAGAAAACGATGCCGTTATGACTGGTGAGCGATTTGGATTGATTCGTTTTGGTTCTCGCCTTGATATTTATATACCAATTGAAATGAAATTGCGTGTTGCAGTTGGACAGACAGCAATTGCTGGAGAGACGGTTTTGGGTTCTTTTGATGATAAGAATGCCATAACGGATTTCAGATATGATTAGGAAACACAATGAAAAATTTTTCACCGTTTTCTTCATTCAATCCTGAGGGGCAACATGATGATGTTGCAAATCGGAGGCGTTCACCTATCCCAATGCGGTATGTCATTCCCAATATTATTACTATTTTAGCAATTTGCGCAGGGATGAACAGTATTCGTTTGGCTTTTGAGCATCGCTATGAGGCTGCTATTTTAATGGTGCTTTTCGCTGCAATTTTAGATGGTGCTGATGGTCGCATTGCGCGTTTAATAGATGGTAGCTCATCTTTTGGGGCACAGATGGATTCTCTTGCTGATGTTATAAATTTTGGTGTTACTCCTGCCCTTATTGTTTATTCCTTTATCTTAAATCAAGCGTATCACATTGGTTGGGTTGCAGCCCTTGTTTATTGTGTTGCTTGTTGTTTGCGATTAGCACGTTTTAATGTGATGTTAGATAATCCCAATATACCTAAGTGGCAGAAAAGTTATTTTGTTGGTGTTCCAGCACCAGCAGGAGCGTTATTACTTTTATTACCTACGTATTTAGGTGCTCTTGGTTTGGTACCTAATTGGGGGTGGGCATTATTTTTTAGTCTTTATACTGTAATTATTGCTTTTCTTTTGATTAGTCGTTTACCGGTATGGAATGCAAAAACAATTGATCAAAATTTAAGGCGTGATATCGTTATACCGTGCATGTTGGTCATTGTTATTTATGTCGGTTTTCTTGCGACTTACACGTGGAAAACTTTATTGATTACGGCTATTAGCTATATGATTTTTCTCCCCTGTAGTTTTGTTGCTTATAATAAACGTTCGGCTTTAGAAGAGAAAGAGGCTGACGCTAAAGCTATCCAAGAATCATAAAATGTTACATTTTTTTGAGTAGCAAAGAAAAGAGAGAGATCCAAACTATTTACCTCTCAGATGCGATCAATCAGGTATATGATAATCTACAAACCGATTTTTACGGACATTAAAGAGTTTTCCAGTTTCTTTTAAATCAGGTGATAACAAATGGATTATCTTTTTTGCAATCTCTTGTGGTGAAGGGAGAGTTTGTGGATCTTCACCGGGCATAGCTTCAGCGCGCATGGCAGTGCGTGTGGCACCAGGGTTGACACAATTAATCTTAATAGGGGTTTGTTTGAGTTCTTCTGCCCAACAGCGGGCAATCACCTCTAGAGCCGCTTTAGAGGCTGCATAAGCTCCCCAGAAAGGGCGCGCAGCATGCGCAACGGTTGAGGATAACAGGATGGCTCGTCCAGCGTCAGATTCACGTAATAAAGGCTCAACGGCTTTCATTAAGCGCCATTGGCTGAAAAGATTTATTTGAAAAACATCTTCAAATACTGTGTTTTCAATATGTGCTATTGGTGAGAGTGTTCCAAGAATTCCTGCGTTTGCGACGATAATATCAAGTTTTTTCCAGCGTTTGGCAATTGAGATAGCAAGAGCATCGATGTTTTCCATATGATGCAAGTCAAGGGGAACAAGGGTTGCATGAGCCCCTTTTTTTCGGATTTGATTATCTAATTCAGTAAGTCCACTGACTGTTCGTGCAAGAGCAATAATATGAGCGCCGCGTGCAGCAAGCTCGAGTGCCAAATAATAGCCAATTCCTCTTGAGGCACCCGTAATAAGTGCAACACGCCCATGGAGACTAAAGTCATATTTTGCCATCGTTAATCTTTTGTTTTAAGAACAGATGATTGATGAATTTTGGAGAGGTTTTCTTGATCAACCAGATGAGTAGGGTAATATCCAGTAAAATAATGATCAGTAAATTGTGGATCAGCATTATTTCGTTTTTCGCCTGCTACAGCAAGATACAACCCATCCGTTGAAAGAAATTCTAATGAATCTGCTCCAATAAAATCACACATAGATTTTAAATCTGGATATTGATTTGCTAAAAGGCTTTCAACTTTAGGTGTATCAATGCCATAAAAATCCGGATAGAAAATCATAGGACTAGAAACGCGCATATGCACTTCTTTTGCTCCGGCATCGCGGAGCATTCGCACAATTTTGAGGGATGTTGTTCCACGGACAATAGAGTCATCAACCAAAATAACACGTTTTCCTTTAATCACAGGACGGTTTGCAGAATGTTTTAACTTGACGCCAAAAGCGCGAATTTGTTGTGTTGGTTCGATAAAAGTCCGTCCAACATAATGATTACGAATAATACCAAGCTCAAAGGGAATTCCAATTTCTTGTGCATAGCCGATTGCAGCGGGTGTTCCTCCATCAGGAACAGGGACCACAACATCACCCTTACAAGGAGCTTCCTGTGCTAAACGAATCCCCATATTTTTGCGTGTTGTATAAACACTACGTCCTCCAACGATTGAGTCAGGACGGGCAAAATAAACATATTCAAACAAGCAAAGTTTTTCTGGTTTTGTATTTTCTGGTTTTATAATTTTTTTAGTAATTTCCCCATTTTTTTGTATTTCACATATGATAATTTCCCCATTTTTAACATCACGGACATATTTTGCTCCAATAATATCAAGAGCACAAGTTTCAGAACAAAAGATAGGCTTACCATCAAGTTCCCCCATCACGAGGGGTCTAATTCCTGTTGGATCGCGTGCAGCAATAAGCTTTGTACGTGTGAGTGCTAACATAGCATAGCCACCTTCTACTTGCCGAATCGCATCAACAAAACGATCAGAGGACGATTCATAACGTGAGCGGGCAATAAGATGGAGAAAAACTTCTGAATCTGATGTTGATTGACAGATGGCACCAGAAGCGATGAGTTCTCGGCGCAATGTAAGACCATTGGTAAGATTACCATTATGCGCAATAGCAATACCTCCAACTTTCAATTCAGCAAAAAGGGGTTGAACATTGCGTAATGCCACTTCTCCAGTTGTTGAATAACGGGTATGTCCAATAGCACGATTTCCTGGTAAGCGCGCAAGTGTTGCAGGGTTTGTATAGTGATCGCCAACAAGACCTAAATGCTTTTCTTGATGAAACATTTTATTATGGTAAGAAACAATCCCAGCTGCTTCTTGCCCACGATGCTGAAGTGCGTGGAGTCCAAGAGCTGTTAATGTTGCGGCATCTTCATGCCCAAGAATACCAAAAACTCCACATTCTTCATGAAGGGTATCATCATCTAATGAAAATTCTTGACAGAAAACATCGCTTTTTATCATCATATTCTTTCAGTTGTGATATGGAGGAATCATTAATATCACATTTTACATCATTTAGTTTTCTTTCCTCATGAAAAACTATTCTCTATTTTTTGAAAATTATCTTTTCATGAGAGTGTTGCTCATACGTATGTTTATTGCTGTCTTTAAACAAATTTTCCGTCTTTTCGAGAACAGATCCAATATCTTTGGGGAGTATTTCCCAAACTTTTTGTCCCAATGAATCTAAAATAGGTCTTGTTTTTGCATTTTTTAACCAATTCGCTTGAAGCTCGGGTTTAATCAGTGCATTAATCAGCAACATACCGATGACCATGATAAGTAAACCACGAAGTGCTCCAAAAATAAAACCAATAGCACGGTCAAGAATACCAATTCGACTATCAATAATAAAATCAGAGATCTTCATTGTAATAATTGAAGTAATAATGAGAACAATAATAAAAATTGTGACCAATGTTGTGATCAATGCAATCATTTTATTAGAGAGATATTGTTCAAAGAAAGGTAAGACAGGTTTGAATAAAAACAGTGTCGTAACAGCTGCAACTGCCCAAGAAATCAACGATAACACTTCACGTGAAAATCCTCGAAGCATAGCGAGAAAAGCGGACAACAGGATGATTACTACGACAATTCCATCAAGGATTGTTATGATCATTTGTTTGTTCCTTATACATAAAGTTGTGTTCTTTTAAGTCTGTGTGAAAATATATTTTTTGTTATGCCATTTTTTGTTCTTATAGCAAGGATCTTTTGTATTTTATAGAGTTTTTTCTATATTATCATATCTGTGGTACAGATCATTTTTTACTTACAGTAAGAGTAGCAACGAGTTCGGGAAGGTCGGAGAAAGTTTTTTGTTGAAAGTTGAGCGAATTCATCATTTCGGTTGTTGTTGTGGGGTGAAAGGCTCCCTGAAAGCCGAGTTTTTTTGCTTCATTGATGCGCTGTGCTGAATGTGCAACAGCGCGGGTAGCTCCTGAAAGACTGACTTCACCAAAATATACATAATTTGTTGGCAAAGGAATATTAGCAAGAGAGGATACCAAAGCAGCGGCTACAGCTAAATCAGCAGCGGGTTCTGATATGCGATATCCACCTGCCACGTTCAGATAGACATCATGCTGTCCAAAACGAATGCCACAATGGGCCTCTAAAACGGCAAGAATCATAGAAAGACGATTTCCATCCCATCCGACAACTGCACGTCTTGGTGTCCCAAGGGAAGAAGGAGCAACAAGCGCTTGAATTTCTACTAATATTGGGCGTGTTCCTTCCATGCCGGCGAAAACAGCAGCGCCTGGTGCTTTTTCATTACGTTCTCCTAAGAACAATTCGGATGGATTTATCACTTCGCGTAATCCTTTATCAGACATTTCAAAGACACCAATTTCATCTGTTGGCCCGAAGCGATTTTTTACAGTTCTAAGAATGCGATAATGATGTCCACCTTCACCCTCAAAATAGAGAACGCCATCAACCATATGTTCAACGACTCTAGGACCAGCAATTTGCCCATCTTTTGTAACATGACCAACAAGAACAACAGCAGCTCCTGTTTTCTTGGCAAAGCGGATCATTGCTTGAGCGCCAATACGTACTTGTGTGACAGTGCCAGGTGCTGAATCTGCTGTATCTGACCATAGAGTTTGAATCGAATCGATAATCACCATATCAAGGTTTTTATGTTCGCTTAAGGTTGCCAGAATATCTTCTACATTGGTTTCAGCGGCAAGTTTTACTTCTGTATTGTTCGCTCCAAGCCTCTGTGCACGCAGACAAATTTGCGCAATAGCCTCTTCACCTGAGACATAGATGACATGATGTCCTTTGCGGGATAAAGCAGCAGCTGTTTGTGTCAGCAATGTTGATTTTCCAATACCAGGATCACCACCAACAAGGAGTGCTGATCCACGGACAAAGCCCCCACCGGTAACACGATCAAGTTCCGCAATACCAGAATGAATACGTGGAGCATCTTGGATATCTCCAGAAAGAGATGTAAGGGCAACGATGCGTCCTTTACGCGTATTCTGCTTAGGACCACTTCCTATGCCGCCATTTATATTTTCTTCAACAAGAGAATTCCATTCTCCACAGGCGCTACATTTCCCTGCCCAACGAGAATGGATGGTTCCGCAATTTTGACAGATAAATTGAATACGCTTGCGTGCCATGGTGGTTTAGCCAATTTGCTCTGGAAGATAATTGCTATCAGCCAAATCACTAAAGCGTGTGAAGTCAGATTGAAAGGCAAGGGGAACGATTCCTGTCGGCCCATGGCGATGTTTTGCAATAATAACATCAGCTTTTCCAAAAGCTTTGTCCATTATTTCTAGCCATTTCATATGTTCAAAGCTACCGAACTTTGGTTCTTCATTTTTAAGGTAATATTCTTCACGATAGACAAATAAAACGATGTCGGCATCTTGCTCAATAGAACCAAATCCACCTAAATCTAAAAGTTTTGGGCGTTTATCTGTTCTGTTTTCAACTTGATGTGAAAGTTGTGAAAGAGCAATAATAGGGATATTTAATTCTTTAGCTAAGGCTTTTAATTCTGCAGTGATTTCTTGAATACGATATTCAGATGTGTATTTTAAATCACTTGTCATGAGTTGGATATAATCAATAATTAAGACATCCAAACCATGTTTTTGCTTGAGACGCCGAGCACGGGCAGCCAGTTGTGAAACTGATATTCCTCCAGTTTGATCAATATAAAGGGGTGCCTTTTGGAGCTGATTTACCGTACGAATAATTTTTGAAAATTGTTCATCTGAAATATGACCACGTCGAATATCAGAAGAAGAGACTTCCGTTTGTTCAGAAATAATACGTGTTGCAAGCTGCTCTGAGGACATTTCAAGTGAGAAGAATCCTACAACGCTGCCTTCATTTTCTTGGATATTACCATTATGATTATAAGCATTGGCAATATTAAAGGCAATATTGGTAGCAAGTGAAGTTTTACCCATACCAGGGCGCCCTGCAAGGATAATTAAATCGGATGGTTGTAATCCTCCCATTTTTTCATCAAGTGTTTGAATATGAGTCGCTATCCCTAATATTTGCGAAGAGCGCTTTTTTGCAGCACCTGCTATATCAATAACTCTTTTGATAGCTTCATCAAGACTGTCAAATCCACTATCGCAGTCTTCTTTTTTTTCTAGCATAATTATACATTTTCCTTTTGTTAGATATCAGTTTTTATGCAATTTTATATCAAGAATATTTTGCATGTTATAGAATTTTCTCTGTGCTGTAGTATTTAAAACACTGCTTGTTTTTTATATTGCGGTAATTAGGGTAATTTTTCAGATAGATTAGAAAATATTTTTGTTAAAAGGTTAGAGATTGTCCTATAAAGAGGAAATTTTCTGATATTTTACATAATAGCCAGTCTTGCACAACATCAGCAATTATTTTTGAATTTAAAAACAAGAAAATGAGTGTCTTGTGAGAAGGAGTTTTTTTAAAGAAGGAACAATATAGAAAGATTTAGATTAGCTACAGATTTTGGATATATGTATCCTATTTGCAACGCTAAAAAGATGTATTATCTTTTCATATTATTAAGATTAATATTATTCAAGAGCTTTTTAGATAGCAAATAATGACGGCCAAAATCATCCATTTTCCTGCCCAACGAGAATGGATGGTTCTGCAATTTTGACAGATAAATTGAATACGGTTCCGTACCATGGTGGTTTAGCCAATTTGCTCTGGAAGATAATTGCTATCAGCCAAATCACTAAAGCGTGTGAAGTCAGATTGAAAGGCAAGAGACACGATTCCTGTTGGTCCATGACGTTGTTTTGCAACAATGACATCAGCTTTTCCCATAATTTTATCCATTTCATCTTGCCATTTTTGATGTTCCAAAGTGCCTAATTTGGGCTCTTCATTTTTGAAATAATATTCTTCACGATAGACAAACAGAACGATGTCGGCATCTTGCTCAATAGAACCAGATTCACGTAAATCTGAAAGTTGTGGACGTTTATCTGTTCTATTTTCGACTTGGCGTGAAAGTTGTGACAGAGCAATAATAGGAATATTCAATTCTTTAGCTAAGGCTTTGAGTCCTGTCGTAATTTCTGTAATCTCTTGAACACGGTTTTCAGATGAACGTTTTGATTTACTTGTCATGAGTTGGATATAATCGATAATTAAAATATCCAAACCATGTTGCCGCTTGAGACGCCGTGCACGGGCAGCCAGTTGCGTAATTGATATTCCTCCAGTTTGATCGATATAAAGCGGTGCCTTTTGGAGCTGGTTCACGGCACGAATAATTTTTGAAAATTGTTCATCTGAAATATTACCACGTCGAATATCAGAAGAAGAGACTTCTGTTTGTTCAGAAATAATACGTGTTGCAAGCTGTTCAGAGGACATTTCAAGTGAGAAAAACCCTACAATGCCGCCTTCATTTTCTTGGATATTGCCATTATGATTATAAGCATTGGCAATATTAAAGGCAATATTGGTAGCCAGTGAGGTTTTACCCATACCAGGGCGGCCCGCAAGGATAATTAAGTCGGATGGTTGTAATCCTCCCATTTTTTCATCAAGTGTTTTAATATGGGTGGCTATCCCTGATAATTGTGAAGAGCGCTTTTTCGCAGCACTTGCCATATCGATAGCTTTTTTAATAGCCTCATTAAAATTTTCAAATCCACCTCCATATTTCCCTTTTTCTGCTAGCTCAAATAACTGATTTTCAACAGTTTCAATTTGTTGGGTAGGCGTGAGTTCTACAGGAGCATCAAAGGCTGTATTGACAACTTGAGTTCCAAGGTTAATCAAAGACCGGCGGATAAAAAGATCGTAAATGACGCGTCCATAATCTTCAGCGTTAATAATAGTGACTGCCTCAGTGGCTAAGCGAACAACATATTGGTATACGGTAATATCTCCAATTTTTTCTTCCATTTGAATATAGGGCTTGATTGTAACTGGATCTACAAGTTTTCCTGTTTTAATAAGGTGAGATAAAACATGATAAATTTTTTGATGCAATGGTTCAAAAAAATGTTCTGGTTTTAGAAAATCTGAAACGCGGTCAAGAGAATCATTGTTGATAAAGATAGCACCAAGCAATGCCTGTTCCGCTTCAATATTATGCGGAAGTTGTCGAAAAGAAGGGGAATCTTCTTTTTTTGAAGAGCTGACATTAACAACACTAATTTCTTCCATAATATTTTTCCACTAAAATTCCAAGTCTAGCGACTTTAGGCGATAAATTGAAAGCCGTATAGTAAAAGAATAGAGCTACAAATCTTCATTTTAAGTTAAAAGCATATAATTTTTGAAACTCCCTTTGAATGGTTCATTTATCATGAGTGCATGAGTAATATCTATTTCTTATGTTTTAATTTTTAATATGTGATTCTTTAAATGGTCGTTTTGATATTCTCAATTTAAGTATTTTTAAGCTACGTAATCTTAAAATTCCAATATAGGTGTAAGTAGAATGACTTTTCTATAATTGAAATTATTTCAGATAATGTAAGGATATAATCAACTTACCACTCATGTAAATTTTATCCTTAAGGGTAGAACTTTAAATCATTTTTGCTTCTATATTGGAAAATAAGGAGCATTTATTCTGATTGATATGATCATTTCTGGCGTGCAATGCCTTTATATAACATGCCTATAATTTTTGCATAAAAATTAGATTCTTTATGTATGACAGTCATAAAATACTCAGTTTTAAGAAGTGAGTATTTTATGATCAAATATTAAATGGAATAAAAACACAAAACAGAGAGCAAAAATAGTAATTAAGCTTCTTGATGAGGATTATTTATATCGTTGTCATTAATTTCCTCTGCCAATAATTCTTCCTGCTTTTCTTCTGATATTTTTTCTTGAATATTATATATTTCTTTAGTGGAAATGAGAGTTTCACCTTCTGCTTGGCGTTGTGCTTCACTGGCGGAACGTGCAACGTTAATAACCACAGAAATTTGAACCTCTGGATGTAAACTAAGAGTGATAGTGTAAAGCCCTATCATTTTTATTGGATGATTAAGTTCGATTTGATTTCTTCCAATAGAAAAGCCTTCATCTGTTATGATTTCAGCAATATCACGTGTTGATACAGAACCATAAAGTTGTCCCGTTTCACCAGCAGAACGAACAACAATGAATGATTGTCCATCAAGTTTTTCAGCAATTTTTTGCGCTTCGCTTTTGCGCTCAAGATTACGTGCTTCAAGTTGCGCACGTTGTACCTCAAAATGTTTTTTATTAGCTTCATTTGCGCGTAAAGCTTTCCCTTGAGGTAAGAGAAAATTACGTGCATAACCATCTTTCACTGAGACAATATCACCCATCTGACCAAGACGAGGAATGCGCTCAAGTAGAATAATATCCATAGTTTTTCCTTTCGAACAAATAAATTTAGTGAAGTTTTTTACGTGATTGAATGTTGTATTGAATAGCAGCCCAAATGCCCATCAAAAGCATCATGAAAGAAATAGGTGGAGAAAAAACAACAGTTAAAATAGCAATATAAACAAGAGAAAGTATAATAATCCGACCGTTTACCCCTTTTGTAATATTGTGAAGATATGCTAGACCACTAATTGATATAATGACAGTATAAGCAGAGCTAAAGACACGTGTACCCAAATTAAAAGAAGTGCTTAATTCAACCATTGACGCGATGGAAACAACAATGAAAATGACAATTCCAGAAATTGGAAGGCGAAGCATTTTGCTCCAATCATCGCGAGGTCTTTTCAGCCACTTCATATATTGGGCTATTATCATTGAAAAATAAAGATTACCGATGAGAAAAATCAAACTATAAACTGTCAGAGCGATAGCTGCTAAGGTTGCAGCATGCGCCATTAAAAAATCACTAACAGTAAGGATATTAGCTTCTTTTAATGACTGCGATTGTTGTAGGGTTTGTACGATATTTTCAGTGATTGTTTTTGCAATGAGAGGGGTGTCTGGACGGGATTTTACATAGAGTCCAATGAAGGTTACTATCAGAGCAATAAAGTTGGTTAAATGAAAAATAACGGATGATAATGGGTACCATATCAGTGTGTTTTCTTTTTGCGCTGGTCGTGCAAGTCCAAGAAGCCAAGAGGCATAAACAGCGGGAAGAAAAGATAACAACATAAGACCAAGAGCAATATAGATATTAGCGGTTACGACAAGAACAACAGTAGCACTTATTAAGGCAACAAAGCTGGCAAATGTTCCTTGACCGAACGCAACAATAAAAATTGGCAATGAGAGAAAGCAGCCAAGAAAAAGAGAAAAAGAGGGCGCGATATTTGCAACGCTGATGATGGCCATTCCTACTACAACAGCAAATAATCCCGCCAAAACGCCGGTTAATATCTTATAAGTACGATTTTTTTTCATTTATTGCTGTCCTGCTTTCTGCAGTTAGAGGTATATCAATACCCCAACTTTGATATTTTACAGCTTAATCTAATACACAATAAGCCATTTTTCTAAATCATACAAGAAAGGCAACTGGAGAGATTCTCCAGTTGCTAGAATGTATTATAGTTTACTTTATAACGTACGGAAGTAAGCCTAAAAAGCGAGCACGTTTGATAGCGTTAGCTAATTCACGCTGTCTTTTTTGACTAACAGCTGTAATCCGTGAAGGAACAATTTTTCCACGTTCAGAGATATAACGTTGTAACAATTTGATATCTTTATAATCAATTTTCGGTGCATTAATTCCTGAAAAAGGACATGTTTTGCGACGGCGATGAAAGGGGCGACGTGCAGAGTTTTGATTAGTATCAGTCATCATTCTACCCCTTCTATAGCATTTTCACGTTGACGACGCGGGGAACGAGAACGCTCCTCATCATGACCAATGTGGCTATTGCGATCAAGATGTGAGAGCATAGCAGATTTTTCTTTTTCATGTTTTTCTACACGAATGGTCATGTAACGCAAAACATCCTCATTGATGCGCATCTGACGCTCCATTTCAGCAATTGCTGTAGCTGGTGCATCAATATTGACCAGTACATAATAAGCCTTACGGTTTTTTCGAATACGGTAAGCAAGAGGACGAAGTCCCCAATTTTCTACACGCCCAACTTTTCCACCCTGCGCTTCAATGACACCTTTGTAGAGACTCAAAAGTTCATCAACTTGTTGCGGTGCAATGTCTTGTCGAGCAAGGAACATATGTTCATAAAGAGCCATTGTTTTGCCTTTCTTCAATTAAATTCCACCGGTTTTAGCGCAAAGCCTCTGCGACTTGTCTTTTTTGGAAACCCAAAGAAGAAAGGACGCGTTTACAATTCGAGACATCTCAGAGCGGAGACACGGGAGGTCGGAAACATTGTATTTCCTACTGATTTCACAGCCCTCCGTTCAACCTCCAGCTAAAGTGCCGGCAACGAATACTCCATATTTACAGGTTATCTTTAAAAATAGCAAGTTTACGCACATAAAAAAATTGATTTATTAAATCTTGATATATTTTCCTCTTCTACAAAGAGATAGTTCTGTAACACTATAAAAATAAGGAGAAAAAAATGGACTTTTTAAACCAGATTGATGTTTCACTCTTTGAAATGTTTGTTGGCAATCATCAATCTTGGTCGATTTTAGTTTTGTTTAGTATTTTTTGTGCAAAGTTTTTAATTTACATCATTCCTATTCATCTTTTTGCGTTGTGGTTTTGTGGTAGAGAAAGGGAACGATGTGTCGTGTTAAGCATTTGCATGAGCATTTGTACTTCTCTTTTCATAGGCTATCTTATTTCTCTTTTTTACTTTCATCCACGCCCATTCGTTGTAGGGCTGACAACATCCCTGATTCAACATCGTGCAACGGCTTCTTTTCCTAGTAATCATGCCTTGACCATTGCATCTTATACAGCTAACTTTTATTTTTACCGATACAAAGTGGCTTTTAGATTTGCTGTGGTGTTTTTATTCTTAATCTGTTGGGCGCGCATCTTTGTGGGTGTACATTACCCTTTTGATATTTTAGCAGGTGTAGTTTTAGGAAGTTTTATAAGTTTGAGTATTATTCAGTTTATAGCACCATATTTTCCTAAGTTTTTATATCAAATTCCACCCTTAAAATATAATTTTAAGAGAGATATTCGTTCTAAATAAAGGACTGTGTCTTGATTTGTGTGGATGAATAAGGTCAAAAGAAAATAATTTAATTGCACAATTTAGGAGTTGATTAATGGGTGCAGCTTTTATTTTTCCAGGGCAGGGGAGCCAAATCGTTGGTATGGGGAAAGCGCTTACAGAGCAATTTGTTGCGGCGCGGATGGTTTTCGAGGAAGTTGATGATGCGTTGGGTGAGAAATTATCAGAGATCATTTTTGAAGGACCAGCAGATGTTTTAACGTTAACAGCAAATGCACAACCAGCATTAATGGCTGTATCCATGGCTGTCATTCGTGTGATGGAACAATTAGGGTTTCATATAGAAAAAAAAGTAAAGTTTGTTGCTGGCCATTCTTTAGGAGAATATTCTGCGCTTTGTGCTGTTGGTACGTTTAGTCTCACAGATACGGCAAGGCTTTTGCGTATTCGTGGCAATGCCATGCAGGCTGCTGTTGCGGTTGGTGAAGGTTCTATGGCAGCACTTATCGGTTTGGAAGAGCAAGTTGTGGAAGAAATTTGCCAAAATGTTTCTGGAGAAGGACTATGCCAGATTGCCAATGATAATGGTGGTGGGCAAATTGTTATTTCAGGTCAAGCAACAGCAATTGAGACAGCGGTAAAGATTGCATCAACAAAAGGTGCAAAACGTGCACTTCTTCTTCCGGTTTCTGCACCTTTTCATTCGTCTTTAATGCAGCCTGCGGCTGATGCCATGAAGAAAGCGCTTTTGACTGTTAACAAAATGCCCCCTATTGTTCCCTTGATTGCCAATGTTTCTGTTGCCCCAGAAAGTGATCCAGAACGTATTGCTACTCTTCTTGTTGAACAAGTGACTGGGAGGGTGCGATGGCGTGAAACAATAGAATGGATTGCTGCGAATGAGATTGATACGCTTTTTGAAGTTGGTTCTGGAAAAGTATTAACAGGTTTAACGCGTCGTATTAACAGAGATATAAAGGGGGTAACAATTGGAACAGTTGATGAAATAGAATCAGCGCTAGGAATGCTTGGCGTTTAATCTGTAGGAGTTAAAAATGTTTAAATTAACAGGACGTAAGGCTCTTGTAACGGGGGCATCAGGAGGAATTGGTGAGGCCATAGCACGTTGCTTCCATGCACAAGGAGCCATTGTTGGACTTCATGGAACACGTGAAGAGAAGCTTAGAGAAGTGGCGGCAGAATTAGGACAGAACGTTTTTGTCTTTCCCGCTAATCTTTCTGAACGCCAATCAATTAAACAGTTGGCTGAAGCTGCAGAAAGAGAAATGAATGGTGTCGATATTTTGGTTAACAATGCGGGAATCACCAGAGATGGTCTTTTTGTGCGTATGCAAGATAAGGACTGGGATAATGTTTTAGAAGTTAACCTAACAGCTGCTTCTCTTTTGACACGTGAATTAACACATTCTATGATGCGTCGCCGTTATGGCAGGATTATTAACATCACATCTATTGTTGGTGTTGTGGGAAATCCTGGACAAACAAATTATTGTGCTGCAAAAGCAGGCTTGATAGGTTTTACTAAAGCATTAGCACAAGAAATTGCTTCACGAAACATCACTGTCAATTGTATTGCTCCAGGATTTATTAAATCTGCAATGACAGATAAGCTTAACGAAAAGCAAAAAGAACATATCATGGCTGCGATTCCAATGAAGCGTATGGGGAGTGGACAAGAAATAGCCGCTGCAGCTATTTATTTAGCGAGCGATGAAGCTGCCTATATGACAGGTCAAACACTTCATATCAATGGTGGAATGGCAATGATTTAAGTATTTTCTTGTATTCCACATTGATTTATAAGCTATATTATTTTAGATAGTAGCGATTGAAATGGAAAGATATATCTATTTCTTTAAAATGGTCGTTGATCAATTGATATCAGAATGTCAGATTGGTTCATTTTGTAGGGGATATCCACAGGATGTTTTAAATTATTGCTAAAATCTTTTAAAGTAATGCATCTATTGCTTGATTAGATGAGCCGATATAGTTAACCAAATTATAGGAAAATATAAATTCGAGGATTTCAACATGAGTGATACAGTAGAGCGCGTTAAGAAAATTATTGTGGAACATCTTGGGGTTAATGCAGATAAAGTCGTAGAAAATGCAAGCTTTATCGATGATTTAGGGGCTGATAGCCTTGATACGGTTGAACTCGTTATGGCTTTTGAAGAAGAGTTTGGTGTAGAAATCCCAGATGAAGTTGCGGAAACGATTTTCACCGTTGGTGATGCAGTCAAGTTCATTGATAAAGCTTCTGCATGATGACTAAAGGGCAAAGGCGTAAATTGCTTTTGCCTGTATTCTTCGAAGCTCTTTTGAAAAAAGAGCTTTAAGAGGTGAAGTTTAGTGCAAGGTTAGAAGTTATGAGACGTGTTGTTGTTACTGGTTTAGGATTGGTATCTCCATTAGCCGGTAATGTTGAATATAGTTGGAAACGGCTTATTGAAGGAAGAAGTGGTATTCGACGTATTACTGAATTTGATGTGTCAGATTTGCCATGCCAGATTGCTGCGCGTATCCCCTTAGGGGATGGAAAAGAGGGGTCCTATAATGCTGATTTGTATATGGAACCTAAAGAGCAACGTAAGGTTGATGCATTTATTGTTTATGCAATGGCTGCTGCTAACCAAGCGCTTACAGATGCCGAATGGTTTCCTAAGAGTGATGAAGATCAGATTTGTACAGGTGTATTAATTGGTTCGGGTATAGGGGGAATTGAGGGCATTGTTGAAGCTGGTTATACGATTCGTGATAAAGGTCCCCGTCGTCTTTCTCCTTTTTTTATTCCGGGCCGTTTGATTAATCTTGCTTCTGGTTATGTGTCTATTCAATATGGTTTACGTGGTCCTAATCATTCGGTTGTAACGGCTTGTTCGACAGGAGCGCATGCGATTGGTGATGCAGCACGTTTGATTATGTTCGGTGATGCGGATGTCATGGTCGCAGGGGGAGCAGAATCTCCGATAAATCGGATATCCCTTGCAGGTTTTTCTGCTTGTAGAGCTCTTTCTACTTGTCGTAATGATGATCCTGAACGAGCGTCACGTCCTTATGATGCAGATCGTGATGGTTTTGTGATGGGGGAAGGTGCGGCGGTTGTTGTTTTAGAAGAGCTAGAACATGCAAAAAAACGAGGGGCACGTATTTATGCTGAGGTTATCGGCTATGGTTTATCTGGTGATGCTTACCACATTACAGCGCCTTCAGAAAGTGGTGAAGGTGCGCAGCGTAGTATGATGGCTGCTCTTAAGCGTGCACAAGTGAATGTGAATGAACTTGATTATATTAATGCTCATGGTACATCAACGATGGCAGATTCCATAGAGTTAGCAGCTGTTGAACGTGTTTTAGGGAATTATGCATCACAAATTTCTATGTCATCAACGAAGTCATCTATCGGGCATTTACTTGGTGCTGCCGGTGCTGCTGAGGCTATTTTTTGTGTTTTAGCCATCCGAGATAATATAGCTCCAGCGACACTTAATCTTGACAATCCATCGGTTGAAACGAAAATTGATCTTGTCCCATACAAACCGCGTGAACGAAAGATTGACACGGTTCTTTCCAATTCTTTTGGATTTGGTGGAACAAACGCATCTTTGGTAATGCAACGTTTTAGAGGGTAATAAGTATTTTCATTTAATTTCTTATTCTGAGTTTTTTACTTTATTATAAGGTGAATGAGAAGTAATAATATTGTATTTAATCGCTATTGAGGGTTTATGTCCGACGTGAAAAATGAAAAATCACTAAAGGACATAAGTGATTCCTTTTCGAATCATTTAGCAGATAGTCATGACATGTTAGCACATAAAAAGCGAAAGAAATCATCTATCGTACGTAATCCATTGGTTGTTCTCGGCCATTTTTTTCTCATGCTGATTGTGGTTATACTTTTGGGCATAAGTATTCCTCTTTATATTGGAAAAAGTATTTTTGAAGAAAAGGGAAAAATTGAGGAAGAACAAATTGTTCTTATCCATCCTGGTACAGGAATTCGTAAAATTGCTTCATTACTAGAAAAACGTGGTTTCATTCGATCATCAGATATTTTTGTTTATGGGGTTGGTTATCACCAAAAAACAACGCATTTGAAGGCTGGAGAATATTTGATTCCGGCTCATGCTTCGATGCAGGATATTATGGATATTCTTGTGAAAGGAAAATCTATTGAGTATACATTTACAGTACCTGAAGGTTTAACGGTTCAGCAAGTTTTCGATCGATTAGCTGCGAATGAAATTTTGATTGGAGACCTTCCAAAAAATTTGCCTCCAGAGGGCTATTTAATGGCGGATACTGTTCGCTTTATTCGGGGGACAACGCGTAAAGAGATTGTAAACAGATTGCGTGAAGGACAGACAAAATTAATTCATGCTATATGGGCTACGCGTTCACCTGATTTACCCATTAAATCGATTGATGAATTTGTTATATTAGCCTCAATTGTTGAGAAAGAAACGGGAATTGCAGCAGAAAGACCAATGGTTGCTGCAGTATTTTATAATCGCCTTACAAAGCATATGCGTCTTCAATCTGATCCAACAGTAATTTATGGTCTCTTTGGAGGAAAAGGAAAACCATCCGGTCGTGCAATTTATCGTTCAGATCTTGAGAAGGAAACACCTTATAATACTTATAAGATTAATGGTTTGCCTCCAACAGCTATTGCAAATCCAGGTCGAGATTCCTTGAAAGCGGTGGCACATCCACCAAGCAGTGATGCACTTTATTTTGTTGCGGATGGTTCAGGTGGGCATGTTTTTTCTCGAACCTTAGAGGAACATAATATGAATGTTCGTAAGTGGCGAGAATTTAAGGCAAGAAATTAATTTATAATGATAATGTATCTGTTTGCATCGTAAAATGAAAATCCAAAGTATAGTAAAATTTTTTATAAGAATTATAAAAATCATTTTCTTGTATGCTACAAAAGAGGTTAGCGTATGGATAAAAATATTTAAGAAAGAAGTAAATATACTGCTAATAAATTATTTTAATGGAAGAACAAGATAACATTGAGATCTAGCTGCTAAAGCAAATACCATTGGTTGAGAGAAACATTGAGGTAATGTATTATTTAAATTTTGAAGAAAAATTTATGAACAAAGTAGAGTGGTGTGATGACAGCCTTTGAAAGTAAATTCAGTGCCATAAAAACAAATCAACGCCGCGGTTTTTTATTTATTCTCTCTTCACCTTCAGGCGCTGGTAAATCAACAATTTCTCGATTACTTCTAAAAGATGGACAATTAGAGCTTTCGGTAAGTGTAACTACAAGGAAGAGGCGTCACAGTGAAGTGGATGGACTTCATTATCACTTTATTTCAAAGGAAGAGTTTGAATATAAGCGTGATAGAGATGAATTGATTGAATGGGCAGAAGTTCACGGGAATTATTATGGCACTTTACGTGAAACTGTTGAAAAAACATTGAATACCGGCCGTGATATGCTATTTGATATTGATTATCAGGGTACTAAGCAGCTGCAAAAAAAAATGCTAGGAGACACTGTATCTGTTTTTATTCTTCCACCATCAATGAAAGAGCTTGTTTCGCGTTTACATCGTCGAGCCGAAGATAGTCAAGATATCATCAATTTACGATTGGAAAATGCACGAACGGAATTGAAGCATTGGCATTCTTATGATTATGTTGTGATTAACGAAGATTTAGATCAATCTTTATCTTTTATTAAGTCGATTTATTTAGCTGAAACCAAAAAACGCGAGCGCTGTTCTTATCTTGCCTCTTTTGTTGATGGGCTTATTGCTGAAAAGATCGATAAATGCCTTTATTAAAAAAGAATGCAAAACAAAAAGTGCATTTTTTAGAGCACTAGATGCGCTAAAGTTACAAATTCAGAAACCGAGAGTGTTTCAGCACGGCGTCTTCCATCAATTCCAGCTTTTTCTAACAGCTCTTCACCTCCAAGTGTTTTGAGATTTTGACGAAGCATTTTTCGTCTGTGTCCAAAAGCAGTTTTTGTAACGAGGCTTAGTTTTTGTGCAGAGCAGGCAAGAGGTCGGGGGCGCGGAATAATATGAACAACGGAAGAGGTTACTTTGGGCGTTGGTATAAAGGCTTGAGGAGGAACATCAAAAGCAATTTTAGCAACGGTACGCCAGCCAGCTAAAACACTAAGGCGTCCATAGTGAGCAGATTGAGGTTGAGCCGTAATCCGTTTGGCAACTTCACGTTGGAACATCAATGTCATTGACTCATAAAAAGGAGGCCATGGTTCAGACAAAAGCCAATTTAATAAGAGTTGTGTTCCAATATTATAGGGAAGGTTTGCAATAATGCGTGGTTTTTCTAGGCTTGTTTCAAAGAGTTTTGAGAAATCTTGCTTCAGAGCATCATTACAAATAAGTTTTAATTTTTGAGGATAGTGTTTTTCTATTTCTAAGAGAGCCGGTATACAACGCTCATCGCGTTCTATTGCTATTACAATGGCACCCTTTGCCAGCAAGGCACGTGTGAGACCTCCAGGACCAGGCCCAACTTCAATAACAGGTTTTCCTTCTATATTTCCTGCTTGATGAGCAATTTTAGAGGTTAAATTAAGATCAAAAAGGAAATTTTGCCCCAAAGATTTATGTGCTTGTAATCCATATATATCAATAACCTCACGCAGAGGAGGAAGATTATCTATTGGCATGGGTTCAAACTATTTTTTGCAAGTTGATTTGCAAGTTTAAGAGCAGCAATAAAGCTTTCGGGAGAGGCTATCCCTTTATCAGCAATGTCAAAAGCAGTCCCGTGATCTGGAGACGTACGAATAAAAGGTAAACCTAATGTAACATTAACGGTGGTATCAAAGTCTAATGTTTTAACAGGAATAAGGGCTTGATCATGATACATACAAATGGCAACGTCATATGCCTTTCTTGCGCATTCATGGAACATTGTGTCGGCAGGCAGCGGGCCTGCAATATTGAGTCCTTTCTTTTTAAGATATTCAATAGCAGGAGTGATAACTTTAATATCTTCTTTTCCCATTGCTCCTCCTTCTCCAGCATGAGGATTAAGACCAGCAACAGCTAGTCGGGGTGATGTTATTTTAAACCGCGTTTTTAAGTCATATTCAGTAGTAAGTACCGTTTGAATAATTAAATCACGGGTAAGCTGTGAAGGAACATCTTTGAATGGAATATGAACAGTAATTGGTACCGTTTTTAATCGAGGTCCTGCTAACATCATAACGGGATGATAACATTTATGAAAAGCTTTATATGCCAAATCGGCTAAAAATTCTGTATGACCTGGAAATTGAAAACCAGCATCATAAAGATTTTTTTTTGCAATAGGACAAGTGATTAGTGCACATGCATGGCCACTTTGAATCAATTGAACACTGCGTTTAATCGCTTCAATGATTCCAGCAGCATTATACGATGAAGGTATACCTAATTGATTACTTTGTTTGTTTTTTAACGGTATGATAGGAAGAGCGTTTTGAAAGTTTTTTACGGGATTACTGATTAAAACAGATTCCATTTCAGCATCAATCTGTAAAAAACGAGCGCGCGAACGAATCACATCTTGATCAGCGAGAAGCACAAAAGGCGGAACTTGGCGCTTAACACGCAAATTCCATGCTTTTAGTGCTATTTCAGGACCAATTCCGGCAGGATCACCACCGCTAACAACAAGAATAGCCATTATGAATTTTGAATACGCGCCACTCGCCGCAATTCTTCTAAATATTTCTCGCTTAATTCCTCAAGTTTTTGCGGGCTTCTTTTTTTACTATCTTGAAGAGAAAAGATCAGTCGAGCGACATAATCATCAGAAACTCTCTTTATTTTGCAGACAGCAATTGCTTCGATTCCATCAGATGTTTCTTGTAATTTTGTCATTTTTCCAGCAGGTGTTGCAAGAATAGCTTGTTCCCATGCACTGGGGAGTTGGGGCTCCAGAAACTTTCCTAAGTGACGGATAGTAACGTCTAAAATACCTTTTGCTTGATTGTGAGCATTTGCACATCCACGGAAATGTGCGCGAAAATTGCTTGCTTCTCTTTGACGTTTTTCAAAGATTTCTGAACGACGATGTGCAGGAATGACAAAAACAATTCTCTGTAATGTATATTCGTTGGTTGAAGGTTTTACACCACCATTTTTTAATATTCTGCGTACAGCTTCTTGTTCAGTAATCATACCAGTTTCAGATTGATAGCGTGCGTTAATAAGACGTCCCCATCCTATTTGTCCACGGATGTAATCTTTAAAGTGTTGTACAGTGATATCACTTTGGATCAGAATCTGGTTGAGCTGATCAATCGTCATATTATTTTGTGTTGCAAAATTCTCAAAAGCTTTATCAACTTCATCATTGCTTACTTCAACATTGCGGCGTTTTATTTCAATATCTTTCAGCTTTTCGTCGATAAGCTCTTTTTTAGCTTGTGCCACCAAATTGCCTTGCTTTTGTTGCAATCTCAGAAAAGCAAGGCGCCTTTGTATGTCATAATTTGTGATGGGGTTTCCATTAACTGTAACAACAATAGCAGTCTGTGCAAAGACCGTTGGAATCAAAAATTCATTTACTAGCAGGCTGCTTGCGCTCAAAGACGCAATACAAAATAAAGCAAGAGTACGCTTTTTCAATTTATTCATATAAATAAGCTTCCGCATTGTTTATTAATTCTTCATCAACAATTTAAAATATACGTTTTCTTTCATAAAAACAATGATAAGTTAAAGTACTTATACATTCTCTTTATAAATTTGAATCTATCTTTTTTCCGATATCTGCAATTGTACGCAGTGAAAAAGAGAAATTGAAGTTTTGCAAGGGTGTTTTTCTCCCTGGATCTGTTACTTGTTGATAACCAAATGTTAGCCCGAAACATTCATCTGTATAATTCAGGCTAATTCCTCGCTTTATAAATATACCAGATACTAAATCATAACCGGCATTGCTATTAATGGACCAATAATCTGCTAATTTAAGTCCCGCTTGAAAAGAAATTTCTTGGCGCTCTTTTGGATATTCATAAGATGGTTGGCTTGCGATATAAGCATATTCTATAGAAGTCCAAAAAATTTTCCATTTTTGTGATGCTTCAATTTCACCACGGCGGATTTTTCCTGTTTTCTTGTCAAAGCGCCCACGCGTTTCTAAGGAAAAACCACTTTTATGAGTCGCACCAAACATTGCAACATAGTCTGAACGTTTTGCCTCTAAGCTAGAATGAGTGCCTACATTGACAAAGTCTTTTTCTGCAAAAGAATTCTTTCCTGCCAGATGAAAGGATTGTCCAATGAGACCATAAAGAGACCAATTGTCATTAAAGCTTCCAGAGTATCTTAGACCTATATTGGCTCTTGTGCCACCTTCTACACGATCATAACCAGAAAATTTATCCCGTTGAAAGAGAGTGGTTGCATCAAATACAAAGCTTTGAGCATCTTCGTTAGGAGTTTGTCCGATATATTGTTCATTATTGCGTATAAAAATTTGTGCGGTTGGTTCTATAATATGTTTAGAATGATCAGCTGTAATGAGGAAAGGATAGCGTAGTTCTAACCCTGCTGTTGCCATGCCACGAATTGCTGAACCACGAACTTCGGATAACACAGTGTTTTTTATAGAAGAATCATGATTTTCACGTACATTGGTTGTAATGATATCAGCCCGTAGAGAGAGAAGAGGGGTTAAGATGAGTCCATTGTGTGTGTTGAAGCGCTTTTTCCACTGAAGCTCGTTTGTGAAACGCAAACTATTTCCAGCCATACCAGAAAGTCTTACTATGTTGAGAGGATTTCCGTTCCGGTCGGGTGAATTGAAGTCAGCATGACGACGATAAATTGATTGCATATTACTATGGAAGGTCAGTTCTCCATTATAAATGGGTTCATCTGGCGTGAAAGTATAATCGATGCGTGGTAGAACCCATGCTTGCCGAGAGTGACGTTCATAATGATAATCATTCAATAACGAATCTTGAACTTTAAAATGATAAAAACGCATATCAAAATGGTTTTTTCCTGCAAGACCATTCAGATAGATCTGAGAAAGTTGTGTGGGATTGTTATAGTTTTCAAGTTTATAGGCACGACTAAAATGCCGATCTGATTGTGCAAGAATATCCCATCCATAAGTCCAGTGTGAATTAATACGAAAATCCCCCTTTGTCGCCAGCATATAACGGTTTTTATGTTGGGCATCAATCGTATCATTATCAAATCTATGCGGTTTCATTTGATATATATGAGCAAAGCGAATGTTATAACGGCCCGTTTTTAAACGTTGACGCCATTCCCCTTCGGTTAAAAGCCCTTGTTGGGTATAAACCGTAAAAGAAAGTGTGAAATCGTAATGAGGAGCGAGATTCCAGAAATAAGAACTCTTTATCCCCATGCCGAGATCATTGGTATAAAAAAAATGAGGAGTAAGCAGACCGCTAGCACGTCTGACCGTTGGATCATAAAGTTCAAAATTTGGAAATTTTATAATCGGTACGCCCAAAATTTCAAAACTGCTATTTTCAAACCGAATTTTTTTGACGTTATTATTCCATATGATCTTTCTTGCTTTAATTTTCCACAGGACGTCTCTATCTGGTTTGTAAGAGCAAGGTTCACAGGCTGTATACGTTGCATTTTCAAAAACTGTTATTTGATTGTTTTTACGTGTAGCATTTTGGGCTGCAAAGTGAACATTATTGGCTGTATCAATACGTAAGGCGTTTACAAAACCCTGGCCAAGATCTTTGGTCATATCAATTTGATTGGAATAAATTTTATTACCATCTTTTTGAGTAATTTCAACATTCCCTTGTGCTATAAGCCGTCCTGTTTTTTGATTGTAAATGATTTTTTGAGCGATAACTTTATTGCCATCATATTCGATTTGGACATTACCTTGTGCAGAAACAGTGTTTTCATCACGATTGTAGATGAGTTCATCCGCAGAGAGCAAAAGAGGACTTTCCGGATTTTGAATGCGACTTTGAGAGGGAGACATAAGGCTTTGAGCGTGCGCATAATAAACCAGAGTTCCCCCTAAAATAATCCCCATAACACTTTTAAAAGCGAGAGCACTTAATTTTGTTAAAATGATTTTCTTACCTGTTAATGCTTTCACTTAGCTATCCTCTTTATGAAGTAAAAAAGAGATTCCCAAGAATAAAGCAATAACAACAGGTGTCCAAGCTGCAATAACTGGTGGAATATATCCAGCATTACCAAAAGCCTGAATGAGTACGGAAATAACATAAAGCATAAACCCAGCTATGACACCACCAAGAATCAACGTTCTAGATTGCCCAAAACGTGTAAAATTTAAAGATACAGTTGCTGCAATGAGAGTCATTGCCACTAGCAATGCTGGTAATGCGATCAAAGATTGTAAATACATATCAAAATTATGAGCAGAATAGCCAAATGAACGTGCAATCATAATTTTTTGTGGCAATTGGTAAAATGAAATAGTTGCGGGATTCACTAAACGTTCCGTTAAAAATTCAGGTTTTAGATTGGTTTTTATTTGCAATACGGTAAATTTTTCAGGTGGATGTCCTATTTTATAGATTGTTCCATTTGTTAATAGCCAAGCGCCATTGGTTAATGTTGCTTTTGGGGCGTTAATCCAATTTTTTACGGTTGCGTTGTCATTGTATTGTACAAAGGTTGCATCGAGAAGAGAAAGTCCTTGATCAGTGATAAATTTAGCACCAATGGTTGTTCTGCCTAAATTTGTACGCTGGGTTAACCAGTGAATACGTGTATTATGAAGAGGTGTTAGTATATTATTATTGCGCCATTCAGTCATCATTTTTTCTGATTGAGAAAATCCCCATGCTGCGAGTGGATTAATGAGAAGAATTGAAAATAATCCCAAAAGCAAAGCTCCCAAACAAGCTGGCATAAGAAATTGCCATGCAGAAACACCGATTGAACGAGTTATCACAAGTTCAAGTTTTTTGTTAAGCGAGATAAGTGTTGCCATTGCAGAAAAGAGTGCAATAAAAGGGATAAGTTGTTGCATGATAAAAGGGATACGTAAAACAGAGAGCAGAAATGCATTTTTTGCTGTATAGTGCGGAAGGGAGGATAGCTTACTGGAATTTTCTGTAAAATCGATTAAAAGAGCAAGAACAAAAATGCTCCCCCAGAAATAACAAGTTATTTTAAGGTAACGTATAAAAAAATATCGTCCAAGTGTCCACCCAATCATGATATTTTATCCGAGGAATCTTGAGATTGTGGATGTTCAAATTTATTCATTACTTTTTGAAAAACGATTTGCAGTACCTCATTAACTTTTGTGGGAAGTCCAATTTTATGATTCGTTAAAAGCATAAAAAAGACAAATATACTTGTTCCTATGGGTGTAATATAAAGGAGCGGAACGTATGCAAGATCATTCTTTGCTTTTTCGGCGAAAAAATATCCTATCCAATATACCACCAAAGAAAGGGCAATGGCCGAGAGATTTGCGGAATGACGAGCTTGTCGATGGGAGCCTACATCTCCTGCCGCTGCTAATGCAATAAGTGAAAAAACAATAGGGTAGAGCCATTGTGTTAGTCTGCGGTGAAACTCAGCTCTATATTGGAGCGGTTTTCGTTGATAGTAAGGATCTTTTGGGTCAGGATTTTGTAAATAAGAAAGAGACCGATCTTTTGGATAAAGAGTAGGTGTTTTATCACTGGGGATAAACTCCCCTAGGCTAAAGGTATATGAGCTAAATTGAACGATTGAAACGCTGTTATTTTGATGATTGACTCTTTCTATTTCACCGTTATTGAGGATTAAAAAACGACCATTTTGATTGTTTACAATTGATGCTTTTGTTGCATAATAAAAAAGGTTAGTCTTAGGATCACGCTGGTCGGCAATGAAAAGACGTTCAAAGGTTCCGTTTGGATTCCGTTCGCCAATTTCTATGTAAAGGTTATTGGCAAGTTTTTGAAAGCTCCCTTCACTGATGAAAAGACTAATAAGATCAAAATGGGCACTTGCTAGCATTTGTCGCATCTGAAGACGTGCTTGAGGAACAACAAAATTGGCTATAGAAAAGGAGATACATGATGCAACAATAGCAAGAAGAAGAATAGGTTTCCAAACAGTACTTTTAGGAAAACCAGAGGCATTGATAACAGCAAGTTCAGAGTCTTGATTCATTGCTGAAAGGATGGTTGTAATTGCGATTACTAATGCAAATGGAATGACCAGAAAAACAACAGAAGGAACCAATGAGAGTGAAAATTGTAAAACTGTGAGGAGTGTTTGTTTACTTGTTGTAAGAAAGTTTATTCGTGCAAGAATTTGTACTGTCCAACTAACACCCACTGCTGCAATCATGACAGAGCTAAATAAAACAAAGACACGTTTCAGGATGTAGAACTCAATAATACGCATAAACTTGGAGAACACCCTCAGTCTTTAATTTGATAGTAAATATTTTATACTGTTTTCGGTTAAAATGTAATAAAATTAAAAAAAACTTCCATGAAATGCACATTTTTACCAAATAAATAATATAAAATTGCCTATTAAGTTTTCTCTATTTTTCCATATATTATATTTTATTTCCAACTATAGTCTACCTAGAATATAGGAGATAGCTTAAAAACTTTCTTATTAATGTGTAAATAACAATTTTTTGTCTTTTAAAAACATGTGCAAAAAGAGAATGCATCTTAATCGAAAAACAGGTTTATATCTTGAACCGTTTCCTTTGTATTAGGGACATAGAAGTTTTTTAAAGACGTTAGCTTTTTTATAAAGAATGATGAGGGCTTAAGAGGTTGGACATTTTATTCTATCATTTGACGCAGTCAACGCTGAAAGATATTTTGCCGACGCTTGTGGAGCGTGCATTGGCTCGTTTTGGAAAAGTAACAATACAATGTGTGAGTAAAGAACAACGCGATTTTATGGATACACATTTATGGGTTTATGCAGATGAATCCTTTATTGGACATGGAACTGAGTGTGATCAATATTCAAACTTTCAGCCTGTATTTCTTACGACAGGACAAGAAAATCCGAATGATTCAAAGATTCGTTTTCTCATAGAGGGCGCTGTTTGTTCGGATATTGATGCTTATCAACGGCTTGTCGTGATATTTGATGGTGAAAGTGAGGAGCAGTTGAATCTCGTTCGTGCACAGTGGAAAAAATATAAAATGGAAAATCATAATTTAACGTATTGGCAACAGACTGAAGATCATCGTTGGGAAAAACAAATTTAATGCGTTTCGTGTCTGTTGTTCTGATTTTTATAGGAGTGGTAGGAATAGTAAATCCAGCACTTTTTATTGCGCAAGGATCAGGGGGAGGGCGTTGGGTTTTTATTGTGGTTTTTCTTTTAGGCATGCTAAATATATGGACTATAATTAAAAAAATGAAATGCCATGATGATGATTGATCGGATTTTGCTTGTTTTATGGGGTGTGATGTTAGCTTTTTTTTGCGTTTCGTGGTTGGGGACAACGCATATCTTATCAGAAATATTTACTGTTGCTTATATAAGCAATATTGCAGATTTTTTATTTTTCTTTTTGAGTGCATTGTTTGCGGGAATATTGTGGTGGAAGATACCTCAACCCATGTCTTTAAAAATGAAACTGGCAGCATTTTCGCTGCCAGTCCTTATTTTATTCTTCGTTATTATATTTTAGTTGGATATTTCATCCTCTGTAAATCCGACGAAGCAAATCAGTGAAATAAAAGAAGCAAAAAGCAAATAGTAGCCGAGATAAGACGTATCGAAATGTTGTACCAGATATTCTGCAATATAAGGTGCAAGAGATGCTCCTACGATAGCAGATAAATTGAAAGTGATAGAAGAACCAGTATAACGAATTGCTGTTGGGTACGGTGAAGCCAAAACAGCACCAAGAGGACTGTATATCATTCCCATGAGAGACAAGCCAATGACAGACATTGCAAGGACTCCCATAACTCCAGAATTTAAGAAATAAGGAATTGCGAAAGAATACATACCGGTGATGATTGTAATCCAAATCATCAAAGTTCTACGTCTAATACGATCAGCGAGTTTCCCAGTGATGACAGTAAAAATTCCACAGAAAACAGCACCGACAATTTCGACTTGAAGAGCTTGATGAAATGGCAATTGCAAATGGTTTGTTGAATAGCTTAACAAATATGTCGTGACCAAGTAAAATAAAACAAAAGTTGCCATACCAGAAAATATTCCAAGAAATAGGATTCGTGGACATTTTAAAAAGACATCTATGATAGGCACTTTGACATGTTCTTTACTTTCAAGAGTTTTTTTGAATTGCACAGTTTCATTGATTGAAAGACGAACCCATAATCCTATAATCATAAAAACAACTGAAGCAATAAAAGGAATGCGCCATCCCCAAGCTAAAAGTTCAGCGCGATCAAGAAAATGCAGCAGACCCAAATAAACAGCAATAGATAAAAACAAACCGATTGAAACGCCCAATTGGGGGAACATCGCATACCAGCCGCGCTTTTCTGGAGGGGCATTTTCTGTTGCGAGCAAAACAGCGCCTCCCCATTCTCCTCCTAATCCCATTCCCTGTCCAATACGGCATAAGGTTAACAGGAAAGGGGCAAACCACCCAGCCATTTCATAAGTAGGAAGAAAACCAATAATGACTGTTGAAAGTCCCATGGTGAGAAGAGAAGCGATAAGTGTTGCTTTTCTTCCAATTTTATCTCCAAAATGTCCAAAAACAACTGATCCAAAGGGGCGAGCAAAAAAGGCTGCTCCAAAGATCAGGAAAGATTGTAAAATGGCAACCTGATCATTTTGTGTTGGAAAAAACACATGAGGAAATATGAGAGCTGCGGCAGTGCCAAAGACATAGAAATCAAAGAATTCAACTGTTGGGCCAATAAGGCTTGCAAACAAAATGCGACGAGGGGAATTTCTGTTGTTTTTATCTTGCATTTCTAAGTTTGTAGACATGAATAGAATGTCCCTTTCAGTGTATGACAAATCAAATGACGAATTAACTAACTATAGTTATAAAAATTTCAAATCAGTGTCGAGTCAATATTATGACGTTTCCTCTATATTAGGACAATGAGTATAGACTGATGAGCATGAATTAAGTGTTCTATAGATTATACAAATTGAATAGAATAAAGGCACTGCTTTAAATGCTGTAGAAGATGGAAATACGTAGCCATAAACGCTGTTCTCATTCACATTGCTGTTTCCTTTAAAGTTCAATGCTGTTTTTATCTCTTGAGGGATCAGCCTTATTTGTAGATCAGTGTTTATTGTCTCAAAAATATTTTCATGGATGTAATTATAACACTTTTTAGGTGTATATAAAAACGAATTAAATCTTTTGGTTGTGCATATATTTTAAAACACATGGTGTATATTTGATCTGTCAAAGCTTAATTTATCGAATGCTTCGTTATCTTAAAAGACATGAGGGTGAGCAACATTGTGTTGTTTTGGTCTGTGCATTTTTTTCTAAATGGGGGATTTAATTTGGAATGATGGAGTGTGAATAATGCAACGCAAATTGAAATTAAGTTTTTGTGCATTAATGACCAGTGGTTTTTTTGTCAAGATTGCGAGTGCAGATGGAGTAGCGACACCAAAAGAAAAGTTATTAACACCAGTAGATATCAGTGAACATCTAGAAGAGACAAGAACATCGTTATCAAAAGTGAGGGGATTAAAAGAAAAAAAGTGGGGATCAAAAAGGATAGAGAATAAACAGACAGTAGAAGGAAGTAAGTCTTCAGAAGAGGAAAGGAAGGGATTAGAAAACCTATTCTTTGAAGTTCTCACAAATTCAATAATAAGCGATGATTCTATTGTCTATATTACTAAACGTGACTCTGAAGGTTTTGAAATAAATAGCTTTAACTATGAAGAAGCAGGCTATTCCATCAATAATACGGTTCAAGAAGGTGGAAAACTCTACATTGATGCAGCAAGTGTTAGCAGGGATACGACAATTGAGAGTGGTGGTATTGAATTCGTCCAAAATCTGAGCAGTTCGGAATATGCCACTGTAAAAAAAGGGGGTAAACAAATTGTTGAGAGTGGTGCAAATGCTGAGGGAGCTAAAATCTATGGTGGTGAGCAGATTATTTTTGGTAAGGGGATCCTTGGGGATGGTTTGTCGCGTAAAGATAAGGAAAGTAGTGCTTATAGCACTGAAATTTATGCGGCAGATGGAATGTTAGGAATACAAAGTGTCTATAGTGGGGGGATGGCTGTTGACACAAAGATTATGAAAGGTGGTGTCCAGAATCTTGATGGTAAAGAGAATTTTCATAATAGCTTCTCAGAAGATGCTGATACAGCCGATATAGAAAATGAAGATTTTACAATTAATGAAGGGGCTTTTGCACTGAGTACCGAACTTTTTAAAAATGGTATGCAGAATATCTTTGCAGGAGGGAATGCGAGTGAAGTTACTTTATACGGTAGAGCTATTCAGAATATATATGATTCCGGATATGCGGATAATCTAACCATTAATCATCAAGCACAATCATGGGGTTTGGCTGGTGCGATATTAGGTGAAAATACAAATGTTCATGATTTTGGTAGTCTTTATCTTTATTCTGGGAATGGTGAAGCTGTTACGGAAGTAGAAAATCTTAATTTAAATGGAGAAGATAGCAAACTATACATTATTGCTCCTGAAGATAATGACAAAAAACCTCACGTTAATATCCAGAATTTAAAAGGAAATGGGAGAGTTATTTTTACGTCTTTAGGGACTAATAAGCATTACTCTAAGCTTAATATTGATGATCTTTCAGGTTCTTTACATTTTGATTTTAATGTCAACTTTGCCAAGCATCTTAGTGATTATCTTGTCATTAAAGAAAGTGGTTCAGGTTATCACACAATAAGTGTGGCTGATTCTGGGCGTGAAATTACAAATTCTTCTTATAAAAAGCTTAAATTAATTACTGATCGTAGTGGAAATGCTCATTTTACTCTGACAAACACTTTTGGTGAAAAAATCGGAACTGTTGATGCCGGAACCTATCGGTATAGTTTGAAACATAGAAACAATAAGGGTACTGGTAAAATTTGGTACTTAGATGCAAACCACACCATTGATGAGACAACTTCTCAAGTTTTTGATAGTGTATTGAAACCATATACTGGTTCATCAAGTGATTTACTCACAGAACTCACAATTGATCAAGGAACAACTGTTTCTATTGCGGATCCTAGCTTTGACACGAGCAGCAAGGAAGTTGATAGCAATGGAGAAACTTCGATTAGTAATACAGTTAAAGACGGTGGAAAGATCTCCGTTTATCACGGTGGTTTTAGCTTGTATACGACAATTCAAATAGGCGGCACTGAGCTTATTAAAACACAAGGTCTTTCACAGGATACTATTGTTTATAAAGGGGGGCAACAAAAGGTTGAAGATGGGGGGAAAGTTGAAGGGGCTAAAATTTACGGTGGTGAGCAGTTTGTTTCAGGAAAGTCTGATATCAAAGGGGAGATGGTAAGGAGTAGCGCCCATGACACTATCGTTTCTGGTGAGAATGGAGTGCGAGGATACCAGAATGTGTATGATGGTGGAGAGGTTTTTAGTACAAAGATCATGGAAGGAGGGGTACAAAATCTTTATGTGGAAGAAGATCTAGACCATTATAGTAGTTTTGCATTTGATACGAGGGTCTTTTCTGGTGGAGAGCAACACATTTTAGCAGGGGGAATCGCGATTGGTGTTCTTTTAGAAGGGACTGCTTTTCAGGTAATAGATTTAGGAGGTTATGTAAAAGATTTAACCATTAAGGATCAAGCACAATCGTGGTTACATGGTGGCGCAACATTGGAAGGAAAGACAACGGTTAATGATTCTGGACGAATTTATCTTTATGCTGGTGCAGAGCAATCTCGTACTGAAGTAGAAAAAATTGTGTTAAATGGCAGAGATACAAAATTGTACGCGATTTCTTCCAAGATGGATGGTGAAAGCTCTTTGATTGAGAACCTGAGTGGTGATGGCAGTGTTATTTTTACTTCTACCGTGTTTAATCCACATTACTCTAAACTTGAGATCAAAGATCTTTCAGGGAGTTTACATTTTAAGTTGCATACTAATTTTGCAGAACAGCGCGGTGATTATCTTCTGATAAAAAAAGGAGAAGGTCATCACACCATAAGCGTTATCGATTCTGGTGTTGAAATGACCAATTCTCTTCTACAAAATCAGAACTTAATTTTGGAGCTTGATTTAATTCATGATCAAAGCGGAAATGCGCATTTTACTCTGACAGATTTTTCTGGTGAAGAGACGAGTACGATTGATGGTGGAGCCTACATGTATGGCTTAAAAACAAAAGATGATAATGGGGGAAAAACTTGGTATTTGGCTACGCCACAAATAATTTCTGCTCCTGTAATCCCTTCACCTCACGCGGAGTTACCTATAGATAAGCTTCCTGAAAAAGAAGAAAATATGACATCGTCAAAAGATTTTAGTATCTCTGATGTAATTGATTACAGTATTGGCGAAGGAGGAGGAATTCTACAAAGCTCTTTGCTCGGTGATAATAACGTAGTTTATGTCTCTGATGATGGAGAGCAAGGTGTTCTTAAGAAGTCTATTAATAATACAATTCAGGGATCAGGAAGACTTTATGTTCAAGCTGGTGGTTTCAGTAAGAATACGACAATTGAAAATGGTGGTGCTGAGATTATAGGGGAACAAGGGATTTCAGAATCTACGATTATTTACGAGGGTGGAAAACAAAAAGTGGAGGGAGGAGGATCTGCATTGAGAGCTGAAATTTATGGTGGGGAGCAGCTTGTTTTCGGAGATGGGTACGTGAACGGTGGGATTGTTGGGAGCAGTGCTTATGATACGACAATTTATGGTCAAGGTGACACACTGGGACAGCAGAACGTATACGATGATGGTATGGCTGTGGGAACAAAAGTGATGAGTGGAGGAATACAAACTCTTGCTAAATGGTTTCCTGATGATGATAACTTTGCAGAAAAAGATGGCGGTTTGGCCATAAATACTGAAGTCTTTTCAGAGGGTATGCAGCGTGTTTTCGCAGGAGGTGAAGCACATACAGCCATTTTACGCACTGGTGGTGTTCAAGAAGTCTATGCAGGTGGAATTGTAAAGGATCTAACGATTGAAGGTAATGCCAATTCATGGGTTTCTCCTGGTGCAATATTAAGAGGAGAAATAAGAGTTCAGGATTTTGGGGGACTCCATCTTTATGCTGGAGATGATGGTCAACAAACTATAGTAGAAAACATTGAATTAAATGGAGAAGACGCTCAATTATATTCTGTTGCTTGTGGGTTTGACGACAAAAGTACACGCATTCAGCAGTTAAACGGTGTAGGAAAAGTTATTTTTACCTCTTTTGAAGATAATTTATATTACTCTCAGCTTTATATTGATAATCTAGCAGGGAGTCTACATTTTGACTTTAATGTTAGTCTTGCAGAAGAAAAAGGTGATTACCTCTTTATTGAGAATGGGAGTGGTTTTCACACAATAAGTGTCGTAGATTCTGGTATTGAAATTGTTGATCCTTCTTCAGCAAGACTTGATTTAATTTTTGATCAAAGTGGCGGCGCATCTTTTACTCTACAAAGTTTTTCTGGCGCAAAAACTATAATGGTTGATGGGGGAACTTATACTTATGGCTTAAAACACAAAAATATTGAGAATGAAGAGGGAAAAATTTGGTATTTGACTGCAGTTTACATGGATAATGCGCCACGCAGAAGCAGAATTCCGCAGCATTTAAGTCAAAAACAACAGGTTTCTTCTCTTTCAACGATTATAGCACCACAAGAGCATGCTATTAAATTGCCACGTCCAAGAGAAAACCACAGAAACTTGAGTCAAAAATCTTCAGCTTCTGTTTCTCCAATTGTTTCATCTCTGGGAGGTCAAATGATTGAAGGTGCCCCTCCATCAAGTTCTCATCCTCTTTCTGATGAAAAGCAACAAGCTGCTGTTTTAACATCTTCACCATCTTTAGCTGATCAGATGACTTTG